>JAFYVL010000003.1 GCA_017549125.1 Oscillospiraceae bacterium
ACCACGCTGCAGGGAGATGGGGTTAGCGCCGGCGGTTACGTTGCGCAGACCCTCGCGGTAGATGCTCTCAGCGAGCACGGTAGCGGTGGTGGTGCCGTCACCGGCGATGTCGTTGGTCTTGGTAGCTACCTCACGGATCAGCTGAGCGCCCATGTTCTCAAAGGCATCCTCCAGCTCCACTTCCTTAGCGATGGTCACGCCATCGTTGGTGATCAGGGGTGCGCCGTACTTCTTGCCCAGAACAACGTTTCTGCCCTTGGGACCCAGGGTAACCTTAACGGTGTTGGCCAGCTGGTCAATACCGGATTGCAGCTTCTTACGAGCTTCCTCGCCGTAAACGATCATTTTTGCCATGATAAATTCCTCCTAAAATCAGTCAGTGACGATAGCCAGGACATCATCCTGCTTCACAAACTTATACTCCTCGCCGTCCAGCTTGATCTCGTTGCCGGAGAACTTGCTGACAACGACCTTATCACCGGTCTTGATGAGCATTTCCACATCCTTGGTGCCAGGGCCAACAGAAACAACCTCGTAGATGGCGGGCTTTTCCTTGTTGGTAGTAGCCAGAATAATGCCGGAAGAGGTGGTCTCCTCTGCCTCGGTCTGCTTCAGCAGAATGTTATCTGCCATGGGTTTGAGTTTCATATCAATTCCTCCATATTCGGTATTTAGATTGCGTAAACCGCATTTATCTACTGTTTTAGCACTCAATATCTCTGAGTGCTAAGTTATAATACCACATCTTTTCAAAAATGCAATACCTAATTGCATTTTTCCTTGAATTTTTTATAAAATGAAGAACTGTCATTCCCAAATTTTCGGGAATGACAGTTATTTTCATTAGCAATAGAAATCCTTGATCTTCTTTGCACGGCTGGGGTGGCGCAGCTTACGGATAGCCTTGTTCTCGATCTGGCGGATACGCTCACGGGTAACGCCAAAGATCTGACCCACCTCTTCCAGGGTGTGGGTACGACCGTCGTACATACCAAAGCGCATACGCAGAACGTCTGCCTCACGCTCGGTCAGCGTGTCCAGGATCTCCTTCAGAGCCTCTGCCAGCAGCGCATTGGATGTAGCATCTGCAGGACCGGGGGTGCGCTCGTCCTCCACGAAAGAACCGATGGAGGTATCTTCTTCATCGCCCACAGGGGTATCCAGACTCAAGGTATCAGCAGCGGTACGGGTGGCCTCGATGATCTTCTCCACAGGCAGATTCAGCTCAGCTGCGATCTCCTCCATGGTAGGCTCACGACCCAGCTCCTGCACCAGCTTACGGTTGCAACGGGTAGCCTTGTTGATCACCTCTACCATATGCACCGGCACACGAATGGTACGTGCCTGATCCGCAATGGCACGGGTAATGGCCTGACGGATCCACCAAGTGGCATATGTAGAGAACTTGTTTCCCTTTGTCCAGTCAAATTTATCAACTGCGCGGATCAGACCGGTGTTGCCCTCCTGGATCAGATCCAGAATGTGCAGGCCACGGCCGGAGTACTTCTTGGCAATGGAGACCACCAGACGGAGGTTTGCCTCGGTCAGCTTGTTCTTAGCAGCTTGGTCGCCCTCGGAGACACGCTTTGCCAGATCCACTTCTTCGTCAGCGGTCAACAGACGAATTTGGCCGATCTCCTTCAGGTACATACGCACCGGGTCATCCAGATTGAACTCGGTAGCCAGATCCACAGGGTCAACCAGTTCCTCATCTTCTACGGAGCCCAGATCGATGTCATCGCCCAGATCATCGTCCAGCACCAGATCCACATCGTCGCCCAGATCCAGATCCAGGTCACCGGTGACGATCTGGATGTTCATCTGCTCGAAGCGATCGTAGATCTCCTCGATTTTCTCAGCAGACAGATCCAGCTTCTCCAACTGTGCGTTCAGGTCGGATGCACGGATCATGCCGTCCTTGCGACCCTGGGCAATCATATTCTGCAGAATGGTCTGCAGATCTTCTGTGTTTTTGGCAGGTTTCTTGCTTGCGCTCATAAAAATCTACCCCTTTCTCTTTTCATCGCTGATTGACTATATACTCAATTAGACATTTTGACAAGGGTTTTTTCAAAAAATTTTTTGAATTTTCTGTTTTTTTCACTTCTGGACACAGTATCTCCCCAAATATGCGAAAACATACAGTTTACAATTGCCAAAAAATTATATATAATGTATCTGTTAAACTATAATTACAAATTCAAATCTTCCGCTTTGCCTCCCCTGTAGGGGAGGTGCCCCGAAGGGGCGGAGGGGTGTTGTTAAAATCCGCATAAATGTTGGCATTTACACCCCTCAGTCGCTTCGCGACAGCTCCCCTGCAGGGGAGCCTTAGTGCGGTAAATTGGAATTTGATGGGAGATTATTATGACAGAGCTTTCTAAGATTCGAAATTTTTCTATCATTGCCCATATTGACCATGGCAAGTCCACCCTGGCAGACCGTCTGCTGGAGGAGTGCAACGCTGTGGATCAACGACAGATGGAGCAGCAGATGCTCGACTCCATGGATCTGGAGCGTGAGCGTGGCATCACCATTAAGGCCACCGCTGTTCAGCTGACCTACACCGCCGAGGACGGAGAGACCTATGCGTTGAATCTGATCGACACCCCCGGCCACGTGGACTTTAACTACGAGGTCAGCCGCAGCTTGGCAGCCTGCGAAGGTGCGGTATTGGTAGTGGATGCATCCCAGGGCGTGGAAGCCCAGACTTTGGCAAACACCTATCTGGCTATCGATGCCGGATTGGAGGTTCTGCCCGTCATCAACAAGATCGACCTGCCCTCTGCAAGACCTGCGGAGGTAAAAGCAGAGGTAGAGGATATTATCGGCATTCCCGCAGAGGATAGTCCTGAGATCTCCGCTAAGAATGGTATCAATATCCATTCCGTTCTGGAAATGATCGTTAAGGACGTTCCTGCGCCCACCGGTGACCGGGAAGCCCCCTTGCAGGCATTGATCTTCGACAGCCAGTACGATTCTTACCGTGGTGTAATTGTCTACACCCGTATTAAGCAGGGCACTATCCGTGCCGGTATGGAAATTAAGATGATGGCCACCGGTGCCGTATACCGTGTGGTGGAAGTGGGTACTATGAACCCCTTTGGTCTGACACCTCAGGATGCGCTGGGTGCAGGCGAGGTTGGTTATATCACCGCATCCATCAAGACTGTGGCGGACACCCAGGTGGGTGACACCATTACCGCTGTGGAAAATCCTGCTTCCGATCCCCTGCCCGGCTACCGTCAGGTACAGCCCATGGTGTTCTCCGGTGTGTATCCGGCCGACGGCGCTAAGTATCAGGATCTGCGTGAGGCTTTGGAAAAGCTGCAGCTCAACGATGCCTCCATGTCCTACGAACTGGAAAGCTCCATCGCTCTGGGCTTTGGTTTCCGTTGCGGCTTCCTGGGTCTACTGCACATGGAGATCATCCAGGAGCGTCTGGAGCGTGAGTACAATCTGGATCTGATCACCACCGCCCCCAACGTTGTTTACCGCATTACCAAGAACGACGGCCAGGTGCTGATGATCGACAATCCCCTGGATTACCCCGATCCCATGGAAATCCAGCTGGCAGAAGAACCCTTTGTAAAGGCCAATCTGATTGCACCCCAGGAATATGTGGGCAACATTATGGATCTGTGCCAGCAGCGTCGTGGTGAGTTTAAGGATATGGTGTATCTGGATGCCAACCGTGTGGAACTGCATTACGAGATGCCCTTGAACGAGATCATTTACGACTTCTTCGATGCCCTCAAGTCCCGTACCCGTGGCTACGGCAGTTTGGACTATGAACTCATCGGTTACCGTCCCAGCCGTCTGGTGAAGCTGGATATTCTGCTCAACGGCGATGTGGTGGATGCTTTGAGTTTCATTATCTTTGCAGATAACGCCTACCCCAGAGCCAGAAAGATTTGTGAAAAGCTGAAGGATAACATTCCCAGAGCCCAGTTTGAGATTCCCGTGCAGGCAGCTATCGGCGGCAAGATCATTGCCCGTGAGACCATCAAGGCTCTGCGTAAGGACGTGTTGGCTAAGTGTTACGGCGGCGATATCACCAGAAAGAAGAAGCTTCTGGAAAAGCAGAAGGAAGGCAAGAAGCGGATGCGTACCTTCGGTACGGTCTCCGTTCCCAGCGAAGCATTTATGGCCGTATTGAAATTAGACGAAGACTAATTTCAGTGGACAATTGACAATTGACAGTTGACAATTGTCCATTAAACTGTCAACTGTCAACTATCAACTAATACACCTCCGGAGGTATCTATGCCTTTAGTATCGCGAAAAAATAAGACTCCTCTTGGCATTTATATCCATGTGCCCTTTTGCCGGAGTAAATGTCAATATTGCGATTTTTACTCTCTGACCACCAAGGATGACCGCTTTTGGGATGGTTATCTGGAAGCGGTCTGTGCCCATATCCAGGAGGCAGGCCCGCTTGCCCCCAACCATGTGGTGGACACCATCTATTTTGGCGGCGGTACACCCAGTCTGCTGGGTGCAGATCACCTGTCTGCCATTCTGACCGCCATCCGCAAAAGCTTTGACGTTTCTGACAATGCAGAGATCACCTTTGAAGCCAACCCGGACTCTGTGAACGACCGATTGTTAAAGCGGTTGCGCAGTGAAGGCTTTAACCGTGTCAGCTTAGGTATCCAATGTGACAATGATGATATTCTGCAAAGGCTGGGCAGACCCCATTCCTATGCCCAGGCCGAAGAGGCAGTAAAACGCATCCGCAAGCGTGGTTTCCGGAATATTTCTGTGGATCTGATGTACGGCTTGCCCGGACAGCAATTGGAGGATTGGGAGAACACCCTGCGCCACGTGCTGTCGCTGAAGCCGGAGCATATCAGCTGCTACGGTCTGAAGGTGGAAGAAGGTACACCCCTTTATGAGTATCAGCAATATTGCAATCTGGCTGATGACGATGTACAGGCGGATATGTATTTGTCCGCAGTAAAAATTCTGAAAAAGCATGGCTATCGCCAATACGAAATTTCCAATTTCTGCAAGCGTGGTCATGTATCCCGACACAATTTGAAATATTGGCAAGGCGGCGAGTATCTGGGCTTCGGTCCGGATGCCAGTTCCGATTTCGGCGGACGGCGATTTGCCATCGTCCGGGATCTGGAGGCCTATATCGAGGGCATCGAAAATGGCGGCATGGTTCTGCGAGAGGTACAGGACGTTGCGCCCCGTGAGCGTGCCGGTGAATATTTGATGATGCGTCTGCGTACCGTGGCCGGTTTAGAGCCGGAGGAGTACGAAAAGCAGTATCTTCTGCCCTTTGAGCCCCTGCGCAATGCCCTTCTGGTATATAAGGAACGGGGTCTGGCTGAAGAGACCTTTGACGGTCGCTGGCACTTGACCCCCAACGGTTTCCTGCTGTCAAACACCATTATTTCGGATTTGCTGCTGATCCAGGATAGCACAGAACCCATAGGAAAAAGAAGATAACAACAAACCGGCTTTGGGAATTTCCCAAGGCCGGTTATTTATGATACCTGCAATCCATACAAATCCAGTTGCATAATTTTGACCACTATGGCAAACAATACCTCAGGATCAAATTTAAAGGAGGTATGTTTATGTTTTCCAAATCAATGCTTTGTCTGGTTTTGGCGATTCTGTGTATTTTGGGTCTGGGTGTCAGCGTTTTTGCTGCTGAAGTGGATTGCGACACCGTTTACTGCTTCAGCCCGGCGGATTTCTCCACCGCAGAAGAGCCATTGACCGGTATCTGCATTACGGATCTGCCCCAACCGGAAACCGGCACGATTCTGCTGGGTTCTAGAGTGCTGCGCAAGGGGGATATTCTCACCGCCCAGCAAATTGAGCAAATGACCTTCCAGCCCCTGGATTCCCAGGAGGATGCCACCGCATCTGTGGAGTATTTGCCCATTTATGCCAATCGGGTGGATCATGCCGCAACCATGACCATTTCTATCCACGGAAAGGAGAATCTTGCTCCCCAGGTGGAAGGTCACAGCATGGAGACCTACAAAAATCTGCCCAACAAGGGTCAGCTGAAGGCCAGCGATCCCGAGGGCAAGGAATTGACCTATACGGTGGTCAGACAGCCCAAGCGAGGCTCTGTGACCTTGAACCCCGACGGCAGTTTTGTCTACACCCCCAAGAAAAACAAGGTGGGTACGGACTCCTTCACCTTCACCGCTACCGATCCTGCCGGTAAGGTCTCCAAAGAAGCCACGGTCACTATCCAGATTCTGAAGCCCACCAATGCCAAGCAATATACGGACACCGCCGGCTTAGATTGTCGTTTTGAGGCCGAGTGGCTGAAAAACACCGGGCTGTTCGTAGGCGAAAGCGTCAACGGCAAATCCTGCTTCCAGCCGGATAAGACCGTGAGCAATGGGGAGTTTTTGGCTATGATGGTCAAGGCATTGAATATCCCCACCAAAAATGCCGATACGGCAGAAGTTCCCGGGGATATGCCCCAATGGCTTCGTCCTTACTTTGCCGCCGCTCTGCGAAGCGGTTTGGTCAGCAATCTGGAGGGCGAGTTTATTCCCAACGATCCCATCACCGGTGCGCAAGCCGCTATCATGCTGCAAAACGCGCTGGATCTGACGGTCTCTGACCAGGTTTTGGCAGAGGTTGCCGCCACCGATTCCGATCTGTCCCAATGGGCCCAGGCGGCCTTGACCGTTATGCGCTATAACGGCATCGACATGGAAGCCCAGACCTGTCTGACCCGTGCAGATGTAGCAAAGATCCTGTACCAGGCGGATATCCTGTCTCTGGATGCCCCCGGTCTGAAGGTCATAAAGAAACAACATTAACAAACAGCTTTTACCAGGACCCGTAGTTCTCTGCAATATCCAAAAGCATGTGTCATTGCGAGCCTGTGTCCAAACGCTGGTCGCAGCGTTCCGGACACAGGCGTGGCAATCTCCGGTGTTGGATATGCCATAGGCCGGTTAGGAGATCGCCACGTCGCTTCGCTCCTCGCGATGACACATTTTTACAACGGATGCCAATATTTCACATGCATAGTTTTAGGGCGCGTTGCATTGCTGCAACACGCCCCTTGTGCGTTTATATTAGTTGATGGGAATGTTGATGATAAAGAAGATGTTATCCAAATCCCACAGGGAGACTACATCATAGAACTTATTGCACATTGTCTGAACAGCAGACTTCTGTTCCTCGCTGTAGGTAGTCCAATCAGCATTTACAGCTTCCAGCACCTGACGCATGGTGTAAGACTGGACAGAGCTGACCAGCTTCACACCATTGTTAAGAGTCATGAATACCTGTGCATTGACAGGAGTCTCACCGAACTCTTCCACCAGGAAGTTGTTCAGACGCAGAGTCAGAACGTTCTTGAATGCAGACTCACGAGTCACAACCGTATCATATACCCACAGGTCATAGCCGACGGACTCGACCATAGCCTGTACAGTTGCGTCACCGTAGAACTCAGCCTTGTAGCCGAAGCCGGTGGTAGCAGTGTTCAGAGAAACAGCGGTGATGCCCACGTAGAAGCGGTGGAAGGTCATGCCGTTACGGTCAGAAACTGCCAGATACTTCAGGATCTCACCGGTAATGTCGGTCTCGATCTGGGCAGGAACGTTACACATCACGTTACCCACGATGCCGCCCATGTCGTCATCGTTGTAATCGTTGGTAGCGGAATCCATAGCATACAGAGTGCCGTCACCCAGTACAGCACCGGTCAGGGTCTTACCGTTCAGATCCAGGTACAGATCACCGGTCACGGTAACATCCTCGGTCACATTGTCGATCAGCACCAGGTACTGACCGGCGGCGCAAGCGGCCATAGCCTCAGCAATGGTATTGTACTGTGCCACCTCAACGCCGTTTGCGTAAACAGCGACCACAGGAGTAACCTCAGGCTCTTCGGGAGTCACAGCGTTGGGATCGACGACTACCCACAGGTATACGGGGTCAGAGTTGCTCTCCATGGTGCAATCGGTTGCCAGGTAGTTCTCAGAGAAACCGGTGGAGAAGTAACCGCCGGAGATCTTGCCGTTCAGACCTGTGCCGCTGACAGCACCGCCCTTGAAATAGCCGCCGCTAATAGAAATCGTAGTGGTGCTGGCTGCATACAAAGGATAAACAAAGCTGGTGCCAGGCTTGGTATTTTCCACAATACCGCCATAAATGGTGGCAGATGCAGTATTCATGACATTCACACCGTAGTTGTAGCCACTTACATAACCACCGTACATGGTAAAGCTGCTGCTATTCCAGATCTTAACACCTTGGCTGGAGGCACCGCTGATGACGGTACCGTTGATCATGGTAACAGAACCGTTATAGATCTCAATACCCATACCATTATTATTGGAATTCTGAATAACGCCGTCGCCCTCAGCAGAGGAATCCAGCAGGGTAACATTGCCGCCATCCACATACAGTGCGCCTGCACCGGTAAAGTTACCGGTAATGGTGCAGCCGTTCAGGTCAACGATCACATTGCCCTGGTAAATATCAACAGTACCATTGGTGCCCAGGTTCATATCCTTGTAGAACTTCAGGTAGCCCTCACTGCTGATCTTTTTCAGCGCATTATTCATAGCGCCAGCCGCAGAGGATGTGGAGAATGTGGTGTTGCCATCTACAGTAATACTGTAGTAAGCACCTGCAGGCGCCTCAGGAATCACAGGCAGCTCGGGCAGCTCGGGCGCACCGGGAGCGGGCTCAGAGGGAGTGGTAGGCTCGGTCTCAGGCTCAGTGGGCTCGGTCTCGGGAATAGTGGGCTCGGTTTCGGGCTCAGAGGGAACGGTAGGTTCGGTCTCGGGCTCAGAAGGAATGGTGGGTTCAGTCTCGGGCTCGGAGGGCTCGGTGGGAACCTCAGGCTCTGTGCCGTCGGGAGTAAAGGTAATGGTAAAGGAAACAGTACCTGCTACGTTGTCTGCCTCTGCAGAGCTGTAAGCATAGAATACGACCTTCCAGTTACCTGCCACATTGGTGTAATCACAGGATGTACCTGCGCTGTACTTAGTGCGGTACAAGCTCTCTACGCCATCGGGGCTGTAGACCTTGTAACGCCAGCCGGGAGCGCAATCGCCCACGGTCACATTCAAAGTACCTGCAGTAGCTGCATGATAAGTATAGGTGTAACCGGCAGCAGTAACCTCTTCATTGGTCACAACCAGAGCGCCATCGGCAGAAGGACCGGCAGGTGTGGTGGGTTCGGGCTCAGAGGGAACAGTGGGCTCGGTTTCGGGCTCGCTGGGCTCAGAGGGAACGGTGGGCTCGGTCTCAGGCTCAGAGGGTTCAGGCTCTGCGCCGGCAGCGGGAACAAAGACGATCATCAAGGGAGTCTCTGCCAAAGCCTTCTCAGCAGCTTCCCAGACACGGACCTGGTACTTAACACCGCCGGTTACCTCTGCGCTATAGGTCTGCTGGGTAGTACCCTCAGCAGTAGCCACAGTAGTAAAGGTCAAGCCAACAACGCTTCTTAAGTCAGACTTCCACTTCGCAGAACCGTCGCCTACGGTCACATACAGAGTGCCGTCCTCAGCGGGGGTATAGCTCTGGACGAACTTGCTGCCGGAGCTGGCTGTTACATTTTCATTGAGAATCACTTCGCCTTCAGCAGGCTCAGTGGGAGTGGGCTTGGAGGGCTCTACCTCAGGCTCAGTAGCCTCGGGTTCGGTCACATCAGGCTCAGTCACTTCGGGTTCAGAGGGAACGGTGGGCTGGGTCTCGGGCTCAGAAGGCTCGGTAGGCTGCTCGGGCTCGGGCTCAACCACGTTGTCCATATTCATGGTACGCATGCAGTACATCCATACGCAATCCTCGTTGTAGTCCATGCCGGTCAGGTGGTAGGTATAAGTACCGGAACCCACAGCATAAACCTGGTAGAACAGGATAATATCCTCAGTCACGGGATAGTAGCCATTGCCATCCATAACTTCTTCGTATGCCAGGACAGCATCGCCAATGTCATACTTGATGGTGTCGCCGTTCTCATCGGTCACATAGGCATTCATAACAGGGCGGTCACTCTGCAGAGCAGCGGACAGAATAATATCCTGATAGTTAAAGTCAACGATCAGCACATCGCCAGCGGCGCTGTCCAGATGGTAGTAGCCATCGTCGCCCAGCACTGCAGTATGGGTCACTGCCTGATCCATAACATCCACATAGCTGCCCAGCTTTGCACCCTCGGGAATTTCGAAAGCGGTCAGGGTTGCCTTGTTCTCATACTTCTGCTCAATGATCTGGATGGGAGTATAGTCACCGGTCTTGGCAACATTCAGATTGAAATCGCCTTCCACACCGGAAACACCGATGAATGCACTCTGACCAACGCCGGTACAGGTCCACTCACAGGTATTGGTCTCGCTATTGGGATCCATCAAGAACCAGCTGCCTGCACCCCAGTAGCCCAACTTTGCATCTGCAGGAGCAGTGAAGGTGTAAACACCCATTTCCTCAGGCTCAAACTCAAAGATGGTGCTGTAGGCGGTTTCCAGCATGGAAACGCTGTTGTCGCCCAGAGTCAGCATGGTCTCAGAGATCTCATACTCAACCTTTTCGATCTCGGCTGCGCCGCCATCGGGAGTAAAGGTCACGTCAAAGGATACCGTGCCGGCCACATTGTCTGCCTCAGCGGAGCTGTAGGCAAAGAATACGACCTGTACTTCACCGGCGCTGACCTTATGGTCGTGGCTCAGAGACCACTTGGTCATATTGATGCTCTCATAGCCGGGAGCATAGACCTTGTAACGCCAGCCGGGTTTACATGTACCGGCGGTCACATGCAGAGTACCGGAAGTTTCAGCAGTATACGATACCGTATAGCCTTCTGCGGTAACTTCTGCATCGACAACAGATGCTACTGCAATAGGATCTTCCTGCGCCCAAACAGCGAAAGGAAGCATAGAAAGCAGCATAACCATTGCCAACAATAAGCTAACTTTTCTTTTCATGGTTTTTTCCTCCTATTTGTCCATCTATCGCACACAAATATCTGCAATTGACGGATAATAGATGCATTATAGTCCTTTTGTTTCGAAAAAGCAACTACAATTTGTTATTTTTTCTATAAAAATCAAAAAAGAGGGTCTGCTGACCCTCTTTTTATTCCCGAATAAATGCTTTTTCCATAGTCTTGCCAATGGAGTACCAGAACAAATTGTCACGGGCAGGAGAAAGTCCTGTCACCACACCCCGGGAGGCATACAATGCCTGGGAGCAGAACAGAACCGGGCATAGACGGCCTTGATCCATGATCTGCTGATGGAGGGTATAGTAGTTACCGTGATTCTCCAGAGCCTGCAAGCACAGGTTATAGGTGGAACTGTTGGCTACACCACCCAGGCTCAGCTTGCCGCTGGGCATAAAGAAGGCAGACAAGTCCATATTGGCAGACAATTTGGTCTGTCCCATGTACAGGTCAAACTCCCGTTTTTCAATGGCGCTTGTGTAGGCCTTGCCGGACAATTCCTTCATGACCACCACCAGACCGCATTGGGTCAGCTGGTCGGCTACCTGTCGGGCTGCACGAACACGGAGGCTATCATCAGAATTCACCAGAAATACGATCTGCTTACCCTCTTTACCGGAGTCCTGCAATGCCTGCTGGAATTTCTCCGGATCATAGCCGTACCGCTCCGCCAGGCCCTTATTATAATAAGGAGAATTGGGCGAGGCCGGCAAAGTAGCACTTTTACCGAAGCCACGGTAAATGCTTTCAGACAAACGATCCCGGTCGATCGCATAGGTCAATGCCGCACGCAACTGGGCATTCTCAAACACATTGCTCATATCGCTGAATGCGATATAAGTGAACACGCCGCTTTCGCAGCCCCACAATTCATAATCGCAACGGTAATCCGTATAGCGATCTGTACAGGGATCAGCACAGACCAGATTTAACTCAGAAAACTGGAAATCATCCCGGATCTGCTGATTGGAATAGGCCTTTGCCAGCACGATGGTGGGGGTATTGATAGGCAATTGTGCCTTGCACCACCAGTTGGTGTTCCGCCGAAGCAACCATTCCTTGCCGGTGCTATCGAGTATATATGCACCGGTTCCCACCGGGTGTTGCGCTTCCAATTCACTTTCCTTAATAATAGGAATATCCAGCAAAATGGGCAGATTTTCACAGGCTGTGTCCAATTCGATGCAGACACCACCATCCTCGGTTTCCGAGATGGAGGTTACATGGAGGAAGCGTCCCCCGTAATAGGAACTTTTTCTGGCTTCCCGCAGGGTAGCTGCCACGTCTGCTGCTCTGACAACACTGCCGTCAGAGAATCTTGCCGCCTCATCCACATAGAACACATAGCTCTTCATATCCCCTGCCATGGAATATTTACCGCAGAGCATGGGCTCTACCGCATATTCCCGACTCACCGCAAACAGACCTTGATACAGCAAGGAAATAAACGCACGATTGGTATAGTCCGTACACTGCAGTGGATTCATGGTCACATCCACATAGCACGGCATCGTCAGATCCTGCTGTTCCCCATTCTGGGTAGTGGGGATCACGACACCCACTTCTGTCTCATCGATGGTGAGTCCGTCACCGGTGGGGGTGTAATCCCCCTGTTTTCCGCATCCTGCCAGCATCAGCGCCGCCAGCAAGAGCGTAAATAATCTCTTCATAGGGTTCTCCTTTACCGTACGATCACCGCGCCTTGGCTTCCGCGGTCATTGCCATGCACCCGGGCAGACCAGAAGCGATCCGGGGCGCAACGGGTACATTCACAGGCTGTTTGGATCTGGGTCACACCAGCTCGTTGTAAAAACAGGCTGTTGATGGCGGTCAAGTCCAGGTAGAACTTATCCCCCTTGGGCAGAATATGGGCATTGGCCGCCTCTCCCAGGGCATCCAGCATGGCTTTTGGCACATCCCAATCGGTTTCAAAGCAGCACTGCTTAATATTCGGGCCGATGGCCGCTTGAATATTGGCAGGATCACAGCCGTAATGGCTCACCATGGCTTCCACCGCCTTTTGCGCAATGGCAGCCGCCGTTCCCTTCCAGCCTGCATGAACCGCTCCCACCGCACCGGTGACAGGGTCATGGAGGAGAATCGGTGTGCAATCCGCGGTGAAGATCACCAGGGCTGTACCGGGGGTATTGGTCACCAGGCCGTCACATTCCGGCAATTCCGGGCCAAACAGACCCACACCGTGGTGGGATGCATCCACAGGCAACACGATATTGGTATGGGTTTGATGGGATAATACCGCCTTTTTTACGTCAAATCCCAAGGCATTCCCCATAATTTCATAGTTTTTCAGCACATTTTCTTCGGTATCGCCCCGATGGATACCCAAATTCAGACTACCCAAAATGCCTTGGCTGACACCGCCCAGACGGGTGGTAAAGCCATGGGGCGCAGAAATATTTTCTGCCACCAGATATTCTAATGCACCGATTCTATTTGTAATTACTGACATAAATCTTAACCTTCATATTTCAATTTATCGTTCCGTTAGGGCACTGTAGGGCGGGGGCTTGCTCCCGCCATGCCGCACCCCAATACGGCATCGGTGCTGG
>JAFYVL010000041.1 GCA_017549125.1 Oscillospiraceae bacterium
ACAGAAGGCTCCCCTCGTAGGGGAGCTGTCGCGAAGCGACTGAGGGGTGTAAATGCCAACATTTATGCGGATTTAACAACACCCCTCCGCCCCTTCGGGGCACCTCCCCTACAGGGGAGGCAAAGCGGAAAATTTGAATTTACAAATGGCACAAAAAATGGTAAAATGATTAAAATGACAGAAGGAGGTGGGTAGTCTTGGGCCGATTGGGAAAATATATTAAGCCCTATGCATGGTATATGATCCTGACCATGCTGATCAAATTTGCGGCGACCATTTGCGAATTGCAGATCCCGGATCTGATGGAGACCATGTTGGATGAAAAAGTGCCGGCGGGTCAGAGTTCGCAGATCTATTTGTACGGCCTGTACATGGTGATTTTTGCGATCTTGGCATTGGTAGGCAATATTTTAGCCAACCGGATGACCGCGGTCAGTTCCGGTAAGATCACCAAGAAGATCCGCCATGACCTGTTTGAAAAGCTGGAAAATCTCTCCTCCCGACAGATGGATAGCCTTACGGTATCCTCAGCCGAATCCCGTCTTACCAGCGATACATATAATGTGAACCAGCTGCTGGCTCGTGTCCAGCGTATGGGCATCCGTGCGCCCATTTTGCTGGTGGGCGGTATGTTCATGATGATGCGTATGGATATGATGCTGTCTCTGGTGCTGATCTCCTTACTGCCCATTATCAGTTTGGTGGTATGGCTGGTGACCAAGTACAGCGTACCTCTGTATACCAAACAGCAGACCGCCCTGGACAAGGTGGTGCGTGTCCTGCAGGAAAATATTACCGGCATTCGTGTGATTAAGGCGCTGAGCAAGACCGACTATGAAAAAGAGCGGTTTCATGGGGTCAACACAGAACTCAGCGAAATCGGTCAGAAGGCCGGTACGGTCTCTTCCATCACCAACCCTGTGGTGTCTTTGACCTTGCGGATCGGCTTAACGCTGGTTGTGGTCGTGGGTGCATACCGGGTCAATTCCGGTGCATTCAAGGGCGGTGTGATCCTGGCATTTTTGACCTACTTTACCACCATCCTCAATGCCATGCTGGGTATTACCCGGATCTTTGTCATGTGGTCGAAGGGTCAAGCCAGCGCAAACCGTGTGGCGGATGTGCTGGGTATGGAAGAAGATCTGCAGGTTCTGCCTGCTTCTATGACCGAACCCCAAGCCCCCCATGTGGAATTTAAAAACGTGACCTTCTCCTACACCGGTGTGGGTACAAACCTGGAAAATCTGTCTTTTGCCTTGGAAAAAGGACAGACCTTGGGCATCCTGGGTGCCACCGGCTCCGGTAAATCCACCATTATCAACCTGCTTCTGCGATTGTATGATCCGGATTCGGGTACGGTGTGCATTGACGGACAGGATGTGCGCACCATGGATTACGAGACTCTCCGGAAGAAATTCGGCATCGTATTCCAAAATGACTTCATTGCCGAGGGTACGATCCGGGATAACATTACCTTCTTCCGGGATCTGGATACCCAGGCGGTGGAACAGGCGGCAGAAGCGGCGCAGGCCGGCTTCATCCGGGAGAAGGGTATGGACTCGGATGTGGCTGTCCGTGGCAACAACCTGTCCGGCGGACAGAAACAGCGTCTGCTCATTGCCAGAGCCCTGGCGGCAGACCCGGAAATTTTGATTTTGGACGATGCCTCCTCCGCGTTGGATTATCAGACTGATTCCAATTTGCGGCAGGCGCTCCGTCAGAAATACCGCAACACCACCACCGTGGTGGTTGCCCAGCGAATCAGTTCCTTGATGCATGCGGATTGGATTTTGGTACTACAGGATGGACAGGTCATCGGCAGCGGCAACCATGCCCATTTGCTGGCTACCTGTGAGGAATACCGCATGATCGCCCAGACCCAGATGGGTGACGGAAAGGAGGCGCTGTAATGGCAAATCCCGGTATGATCGGCGGCGGTCGTCTGACCCGTGCCGAGCAAAGCGGCGACAAGCGTCGTTTTGAAGCCAAGAAAATTTCTCCCGGCCCACTGCTCAAACGTATGTGGAAATACTTAGGCAGAAACCGGCTGCTGCTGATTCTGGCATTGAGCTTGAGCGTGCTGAGTAGTTTGCTGTCTTTGTACGGCCCGAAGCTTTCCGGCGAGGCCATCAATGCCATCTCCGGCGGCAAGGGTAAGGTGGACTTTGACACGGTGTACGAATGCGCCATTTTGATGGCGGTATGCTATGTACTGGCCAGCCTGTTTGGATTTTTGCTCCATCTGGTGATGGTGCGTATGTCCCGAAAAGTTACCAAGCAAATGCGCCATGATATTTTTGAGAAAATGGCCGCATTGCCCGTCAGTTACTTCGATAAATTCCAGACCGGTGACATCATCAGCACCGTTACCTACGATGTGGATACGGTGAATCAGAGCTTGTCCTCTGATCTGCTGCAGATCCTGCAATCGGTGATCACGGTGGTGGTGTCTTTGGTGATGATGCTCTCCATCGCACCCAAGCTGGTGATCATTTTCGCTTTCACCATCCCGGTGACCTTCCTGTTCACAAAATGGCTGTCCAAGCGTGTGCGCCCCCTGTTCCGCCGCCGTTCTGCGGCTTTGGGCAGACTCAACGGTTTTGTGGAGGAGATGCTCTCCGGACAAAAGACCGTCCGTGCCTATGGCAGAGAAAAAGCGGTTCTGGAAGAATTTGACCGGAAGAATACAGCGGCGGTGGATGCCTATACCAAGGCGGAAGCCAATGGTACACTCACCGGCCCTTGCGTCAGTTTTATCAACAATCTGTCCCTGGCGCTGGTCTGCGTATTTGGCTCGCAGCTGTTTCTAAAGAAGCAGATCGGCTTGGGTGATTTGAGCAGTTTTGTCCAGTATTCCCGACGTTTTTCTGGCCCAATCAATGAATTTGCTAACATTATCGCAGAATTGCAAAGCGCTATGGCGGCGGCTGAACGTGTGTTTACTCTCATTGATGCCGACCCGGAGACCCCGGATGCAGAAGATGCGCTGAAGCTGGAATCTGTCACCGGTGATGTAAAAATGGAAAATGTGGACTTCTCCTATGAGAAGGGCAAGCCCATTATTACGGATCTGGATCTCCATGCGCCTCCCGGCAGCTTGACCGCCATTGTTGGGCCTACCGGCGCAGGCAAGACCACGATTATTAACTTGCTCATGCGGTTTTATGATGTGGACAAAGGCGCAGTGCTGGTAGATGGCAATGACATTCGTCAGGTGACCCGGGATTCTCTGCGGAAATCCTACTCCATGGTCTTGCAGGATACCTGGCTGTTCCACGGCACAATTTTCGATAACATTGCCTACGGTAAGCCCGGTGCCACCATGGAAGATGTGGTGGCGGCGGCCAAGGCAGCCCATATCCACGGCTATATCTCCCGTTTGCCGGAGGGCTACCATACGGTGCTGTCGGATAACGGCACATCCATTTCCAAGGGTCAGAAGCAGCTGTTGACCATTGCCAGAGCCATGCTTCTGGATGCCCATATGCTGATCCTGGATGAAGCCACCTCCAATGTGGATACCCGGACAGAACAGCGGATTCAGGCGGCTATGCGCAATCTGATGCAGGAAAAGACCTGCTTTGTGATCGCCCACCGGTTGTCTACCATCCGCAGTGCAGATAATATTCTGGTGCTGGATCAGGGCCAGGTGGTGGAGCAGGGAACCCATGAAAGCCTGATGGCAAAGAAGGGCTTCTACCATCGTCTGTACCAATCCCAATTTGACGCAGTTACATAATCCCTGGCTCCCCTCGCAGGGGAGCTGTCAGCGTAGCTGACTGAGGGGTGTAGCTTGCACTTGAATAGCCCTCGGCGATTTCTCGCTGAGGGCTGTAAATTTACCTGCATAAAATTTGCAAAATCTTCTATTATTTTTTGGAAATCTATGATACAATAGAAAAAATATGCCTTGGCGAAAGGATGAAAGTAACAATGGGATTGTTTTCTAAGATTTTTGGAACTCCCTCTGAGCGTGAGATCAAGAAGATCCGTCCCCTGGTGGACAAGGTGCTTGCGCTGGAGGAGGAATATAAGGGCTTGTCTGAGGATGCGCTGAAGGGCAAGACCGCAGAATTTAAAGAGCGTTATGCAGAAGGGGAGAGCCTGGATCACCTGCTGCCGGAAGCCTTTGCGGCTGTTCGTGAGGCGGCATGGCGTGTGCTGGGAATGCGCCCCTATCCGGTACAGATCATGGGCGGTATCATTCTGCACCAGGGTCGTATTGCGGAAATGAAGACCGGTGAAGGTAAGACCTTGGTGGCCATTCTGCCTTGTTATCTGAATGCTTTGACCGGAGAGGGTGTCCACGTGGTCACCGTGAACGAATACCTGGCAAAGCGTGACTCTGAGTGGATGGGCAAGGTTTACCGCTACATGGGCTTGACCGTTGGCTTGATCATTCCCGGTATGCAGAGCCAGCAGCGTCGGGAGGCTTATGCCGCCGATATTACCTACTGTACCAACAATGAATTGGGCTTTGATTATCTGCGTGATAACATGGCTATTTACAAGCAGGAGCTGGTGCAGCGTGGTCATTCCTTTGCTATCGTGGACGAGGTGGACTCCATCCTCATCGACGAAGCCCGTACCCCTCTGATCATTTCCGGCAAGGGCGAGGAATCCTCCAAGCTCTATGAAATGGCGGATTATTTTGTTTCTACTCTGCGTAAGCAGGTGTTTGCCAAAACCGATGACAAGGAAGCTCAGGACGATCTGGATTGCGACTATGTGGTGGATGAAAAATCCCGCAGCGTGACCTTGACCGCTTCCGGTATTGCCAAGGCAGAAAAGTATTTTGGCGTGGAAAATCTGGGTGATCCGGAAAATGCCACCCTGTCTCACCATCTGAACCAGGCAATGAAAGCCCGTGGTATCATGAAACGGGATATTGACTATGTGGTGAAGGAAGGTCAGATCATCATCGTTGACGAGTTTACCGGTCGTTTGATGTACGGCCGTCGTTACAACGAAGGTCTGCACCAGGCCATCGAAGCCAAGGAGCGAGTACAGGTTGCCCACGAAAGCAAAACCCTGGCTACCATTACCTTCCAGAATTTCTTCCGTCTGTACCACAAGCTGTCCGGTATGACCGGTACGGCTCTGACCGAGGAGGAAGAATTCAATGCCATCTACGGTCTGGATGTGGTGGAGATTCCCACCAATAAGCCCGTGGCCCGTAAGGATAATTCCGATGTGGTCTATAAGACCGAGGCCGGTAAGTTCCGTGCCATTGTCAGCCAGGTGCAGCAGTGCCATGCCAAGGGTCAGCCTGTGCTGGTGGGTACGGTATCCATCGAAAAGAGTGAGATCCTCAGCAAGCTGCTGAAAAAAGTGGGTGTGCCCCACAATGTGCTGAATGCAAAATACCATGAAATGGAAGCCCAGATCGTTGCCCAGGCCGGTAAGCTGGGTGCGGTGACCATCGCTACCAACATGGCAGGCCGTGGTACGGATATTATGCTGGGCGGTAATGCGGAGTACATGGCGAAGAATGCTCTGCGGAAGCAGGAGCTGCCGGAAGAATTGCTGGCAGAAGCCGATTCCTATGCCGAGACCGATAACCCGGAGATCCTGGCTGTCCGTCAGCAGTATGAACAGCTGCTTAAGCAGTATAAGGCAGAGATCGCAGACGAAGCCAAGCAGGTTCGTGAGGCAGGCGGTCTGTTCATTATCGGTACAGAGCGTCACGAATCCCGTCGTATTGATAACCAGCTCCGTGGTCGTGCCGGTCGTCAGGGCGACCCCGGTGAAAGCCGTTTCTATTTGAGCCTGCAGGACGATCTGATGCGTCTGTTCTCCTCTGACCGTGTGATGGCTATGATGAATGCCCTGGGTCTGGACGAGGACACCCCCATTGACAGCAAGATCCTGTCCAATGCGGTGGAATCTGCTCAGAAGAACGTGGAAAGCCGTCATTTCCGCTCCAGAAAGAACGTGCTGGAGTATGACAACGTGATGAATACCCAACGTCAGATCATCTACAGCCAGCGTCAGAAGGTGCTGGACGGTGAGGAACTGCGTGATGTGATCCTGCGGAATCTGCGTATGGTGGTGGAGTCCGGTGTGACGGATGCGTTGGGTGAGACCGGCGGAGTGATGGAAGATCCCAAACAGGTACTCAAGGCCTTTGAGGGCATCTATTTTGCCAAGGGTTCTTTGGAACTGACCGACGAGGACGTTGCCGACACCATCTATGAGAAGGCTGTGGCAACCTATGAAGCCAAAGAGGCGGCTCTGGGCGCGGAGATTATGCGTGAGTTGGAGCGTGTGGTTATGCTCCGCTGCGTGGATGAATACTGGATGGATCACCTGGATGCCATGGAAGATCTGAAGCAGGGTATTGGCCTGCGTGCCTACGGTCAGCATGACCCGGTGGTGGCCTATAAGGCTGAGGGCTTCCAGATGTTCGAGGCCATGAACGTGGCTATTTGCGAGGAAACTGTCCGTCGTGTATTCCTGACTCAGGTGCGTGCCAAGCAGGAAGTGAAGCGTGAGAAGGTGGCCAAGGAGACCGGCACCAACTCTGACCATACTGTGAAGCAGCAGCCTGTCCGTAACAAGGACAAGAAGGTTGGCCCTAACGATCCCTGTCCTTGCGGAAGCGGCAAGAAATATAAAGCCTGCTGCCGTTTGAAGGATATTTCCAGCGGCATGTAAATTCCAATTTATCGCACAATCCGGTAGGGCGGGGGCTTGCTCCCGCCTAA
>JAFYVL010000042.1 GCA_017549125.1 Oscillospiraceae bacterium
CCCTTGTAGGGGAGCTGTCGCGAAGCGACTGAGGGGTTAGCAGATCTCAATCTCCGTAAACCCCACCGCCCCTTCGGGGCACCTCCCCAACAGGGGAGGCAAAACGACAAATTGAAATTTGAAATGGACACGGGGTGCTATTCAGCTGAATAGCACCCCGTGTTTGGTTAGTTGTTTAGATTGTTGTACATTTCGTTCAGGGAATCCTTCCAGTAGGCAAGGAAATCCTTCACCGTATCGGGAGCCACGAAGCGGTAGTTGTTGCTTTCGTAGCTTTCGTAGGTCATGGCGCCGCCGTTGGTGGGATCGTACACAAAGTAATTGTTGTGATCCTGGCTGTAGCCCATACACAGGGTCATGTCAAAGGGAGAAGCTTCCTCCATCTCCATGCTGATGGTATCCCACAGCTCACCGGGCGCGGTGTAGAAGGCCAAAGAACGACCCAATGCAAAGGTATTCAGAGGCAACTGATAGGTTTCTTCTCGATTGTAACGGGTGATCACGTTGTTGAAGTGGAACCAGGTCAGATAGCCCAACTCTTCGCATTTTGCTCTCTTTTGGGCGCTGGTGGCTTCGGGATTTTCCTTCAGCCATGCTTCGTAAGTGTTCTTTGCGTTCTTGGCGTGGGTGTATTCCTCCTCGGTGGGAATATCGGAGATGGCAGTATAGCTGTAATTATCCACCTGCCACAAACCAATCTCGCTATCTGTCAAACGATTGTCGGAAAGAGCGGATTGGATCTGACCGGCCAACTCGCTGCCGTATGTCTGATAGTTAAAGCCGCTGGGATATTCCTCGTCCTTCAGTTTGGACTTTTCGTTCACATTGCCTGCCGCACCCTGCAGATAGATAAAGTGGCAATCCTGATCCTGCTCAAAATAGTATCGGGTGGTGCCGATAATATCTGCAGAAACCACAGTTTTATTGCCGCCGCCGGTCATGTGGGGGTGGACACGCCAGTTGGCCATGAGAATATCCTTGCCCTCTCGGGTGAATTTCACCAGATGCATGGTGTGGTCGGCTTCGGTCACATGCTGTGTGGTGCTGTCAATGGTGGATGTGCCGAAATTGTCACCGAAATACTTGACCACACCGTTTTTCTCGTACTGATAGTGGCGGGTAAAGTTCATCTTTCTGCCGTAATCGCCCACCTCAAAGCTACCGGTTTCCATGGCAGCAGGGGCACGGTCAGCCATGGCCTGGTTTGCGCTTTCTGCAAATCGGTCCGGCAGCATGGCATTGTAGCGCTGGATTCCGGGGTCGCTGGTACTCTTGGTCTCCGGTACGGAGTGGGTATGGGTAAAGGTGGTGAAGATATGGCTTTCCGGCACACCGGTGGCAGCGGAAACTGCCGGGAAGATGGTTGCCATCAGTTCCTCACCGGGACGGATCAGGTCTACGGACATAAGCAGAACTGTCTCACCATTTTCATCGGTAATGGCCACGCAGGAAACCTTCAATTCATCGTATTCGTTGGTAGCCGTGGTGGTGGACAGACGCTCAGAGGAATTGCCGTAGCCGGCCAGAGGTAAGCCGGTTTCCGTGGGGGTAATATCCGCTCTGCCGAAGCCTACCTGGAAACCTTCCACATCCGTGGGGATGGTGAAGCTTTCGGGGATCAGCACAGTTTGTCCGCCAATGCTTGCAAACTTGTAGCCGTCGCGCTCCAGGGTCAGGCCCTGGGTATTGGTATGCAAGGAACAGGAAGAACCGTTGTAGATATGTACATCCGCATCGCTGCCCAAATCATCGGTATTCAGATCGTTATGGGCCATCAGATACAGGCTGCCATTCTCATTATCCCGGATCACAGGGTCACCGGACAGGATGATTTCTGCGGTATTGCTATAAATGCCACCGGCTATATTGGCCTTGCCACCGGTGATGGTTGCGCTGTCAATGGTCAGGGCGGTGCTTGAACCGTGATATACATTGCCACCCTGGTTGGCGGTATTGTCTTCCATGATCAGCTTGCTGCCTAGATACAGATTGCCATTGCCGGTTGCGCTGTACACGCCGCCGCCATTGCTGCCTGCGCTGCAGTGATAAATCTCACCGCCGTACAGATTCACGGTGCTTTTGCCACCCATGTTGATGGCGCCGCCGTGACTATCAGCTGTTCCGTCATAGAGCTTGCCATCGTACATATTGAAGGTAGAGGTGTTGATCACCCAAAGCAAGCCGCCGCCTTCGCTGGCCTTGCCGCCAAAGATGGTGCCGCCGTACATATTCAGCCGGCAATCATAGTCGTCTTTGTTGCCGACCACGATCACACCGCCGTATTTGGCAACCTTACCGGAAGCGGTCAGCTTACCACCGTAAATGTTCATGGTGGCTGATTGATACATGTAGGCAATGGGGGCGTAGTCTCCGGAGTAGGAACTGGTGATCGTACCCTCCCGGCTGTCCGTATGGCAATCACAGATTGTCAATGTGCCGTAAACCTTAAACAAGCGCTGTGCGCCGGAAATGGTATAGCCGTCCAGACACAAGGTCACATTGGACTTGGCAGAAATGGTGAGGGTAGTGTCTGCCAGATCCACATTCCCTATCAGCCGATACTGGCCGGATTTGTCAATGCTTTTAGCAAAATTCTCCTGGTTTAAGTCCACCCAGTTGCCGTTGCTGTGCATCACATAGGGGATGTCCCAGCCCAGCATCAGATCCCGGTACTGGGTAAACATGGTATCCAGAGCGTTCTTCTGGGCCTGGGTGAAGGTTTTGTAATGCTTGTCGGCCTCCGTCAGCATTTCCTGCAGGGTGTGGGATTGCTCCGCAGAATAGCAAACCGTGCCGTCCTGGAATCGAATAAAGGCCTTTGCGTACAGCTTGGTGTCCGCATTTTCCCAGTTGGTCAAAAAGTCGTTGTCGGATGCGAGAATATTTTTGATCCGCAGGGTAAACTCTACGGAATCCGCCAGGGGCTTCTTGCTGTTGACGGTACGGACAGGGTAGCCCTCCCGCCAGATCTGGTAGCCGTAGCTGACTACTCTGGACCACAGGTTTTCCGGGATGTTGAATCGGGCCTTGTAGCCCATACCGGCTGCGTTGGGGGAAATGCTCATGGCGGTGATATCCACGAAGCCTGCAGAGGTTACAAAGGTTACCTGACCGTTTTCATAGGCAGGGAACAGATCTGCCTGGGTATCGCTGAAGAAATCGCTTGCAGCTGCGATGCTGCTCGCCTGGGCAAATACTACATCTGTATTGGTAACACCCACGTGGGCCTTGCCTGTGCCGTTAGCAGTAATCACCTTGCCGGAGGGCAGGTATACATTGCTGCCCAGATTCTCTTCCACCCGGGCTGTACCGCCTACGGTCAGGCTGCCGTTGGTGTCGATATAGATACCGCTGCCATAGGAGATGGCCTTGCCGCCGGTCACCAGACCGCCCTGAAGATTCAATGTGCCTGCCACATAGAAATTACCGCCTGTGGTACCTGCCTTTCCGTCGCTGACGGTGCCGCCGTACAGATTAAATACAGAATGGGCACTAATATAGACATTGCCGCCTTCTCCGGAGGTCATGCCTTGACAGATGGTTCCGCCATACATATTAAAAGTGCCCACATAGACAGAACTATCCTTTGATCCGGTGTTGCCCAATCGCAGGACGCCTGCGGCCTGGGGTTTGGAGCCGGTACTGGTAGACTCCTGCACAGTATCGTCATTATCCTTGGCAATCAAGTGACCACCGTATAGATTGATAGTGACCCTGCCGCGATTGTTGGTATAGGAATGTAAAACAGGA
Organism: Oscillospiraceae bacterium; assembly: GCA_017549125.1. Lineage (GTDB taxonomy): Bacteria > Bacillota > Clostridia > Oscillospirales > Oscillospiraceae > Faecousia. Next base: position 3,751 of record JAFYVL010000042.1, read on the forward strand.
GCCAGACCTGTGCTGGTAGAACTGATACTACCGGTGTTTTTACAGTCGCAAATGTTCAAAGTGGCAGGATAAGTTTTACCACTTTCCGTCTTGCCGTTGACCTGCAAAGTACGATCTGCGCAGGTCAACTCCACACCGTTTAAGCACAGAGAAACAGTTTTCTTCTCAATTTTCAGGGTGCTTGAAAGAATGATCTTGCCGTCGCCGTCGGTATCGTTGAGATAGTAGTGACCACCGTCTTTCAGTGTGGTCGTGCCATCCCAGGGCTGCCAGGTAACGCTGTCTGCGCACACATGGTCGCCAATGCCGTTAGCGTCACCGCCGCAGACACAATGGGAGTGGGTAGCTGCCTGGGCTTTGGGCGCTTGGAATGCTGCCAAACATACCAATAAGCACAGAGCTATCAGATATATGGAAAATCGCTTCATAACCGCTTATCCTCCTATTTGTTCTTTTTATTATTTTCCTATATTTTGATAGAAAAGTCAATAGGAAACGATGTAAGCGGCTGGAAATATGGTTGACAACCAAATGACAACCACTTGCCAACCAGTTGACAACCAAATGACAACCAAATGACAACCAAATGACAACCAAATGACAACCCAGAATAGAATAGATTAGAATAGAATATAATAAAATAGAATATATAAAAATATATCAGAATATAAAAGAACCACAGGACAAATTTCTCGTCCTGTGGTCATGATTTTATTTACCCGGGCCTGCGGTGTCAGCACCGTCACCAATAAGACCCAAACGCTTGGCAGCATCCTCACGCATTTTGTACTTGAGGATCTTGCCGGCGGCATTCATGGGGAAGCTATCCACAAATTCAATATACTTGGGAACTTTGTGGCGTGCCATGCTGGCCTTAATATAGTCGGTCATTTCTTCGATGGTCACGCTGCCCGGCTCTTTGAGGATAATGCAAGCCATGATCTCCTCACCGTATTTCTTGTCGGGAACACCGATGACCTGGACATCCTTGGTCTGGGGATGGGTGTAGATAAATTCCTCGATCTCCTTGGGGTA
>JAFYVL010000043.1 GCA_017549125.1 Oscillospiraceae bacterium
AAAGGGCTGTGGTTGGAGCCTGTCTTAAACCATCTTGTGGTAGGGGACGGTAACCGATCCACAGCATCCTATACAGTGTAGCATATGTTCCCCAAAAGGAACACTGTTTGCTGCTATTTCATAATACGAGGGGACGGTACTGTGTCTTGTGTGTTATAGAATCCGTTCTAGTGTCATTGATTCCTCATCCGTCAAAACCTTCCCCCTCTGGGGAAGGTGGCTCGAAGAGCCGGATGAGGTTATACCTTCCCCTTTGGGGAAGGGGGACCGCTTGCGGTGGATGAGGGAAAAGACCTTCCCCTTTGGGGAAGGTGGCAAAAAGCCGACCTCGTTATTGTCGGCTTTTTGACGGATGAGGTAAAACTCGAATTTCCAATTTAGCAATTATGATTGATTTTTTTAAGTTGGGCTATTATAATATATATAAGGAGGGATGATTATGGTATATTCCATTGCAGAAATTAAAAAAATTGTTTTACCTATTGTCCAAAAATACCATATCCCTGCGCTTTATTTGTTTGGTTCTTATGCTCGTGGAGAGGCAACAGAGGAAAGTGATCTGGATTTCTTGGTTGATACAACCGGAACAAATATTACCTCATTGATAGGACTAGGTTCATTGTATTGTGATTTGTCTGAAGCCTTCGGCAAGAGGATTGACCTTGTGACTGTTCGCGCCTTTATGTGTGATTCTAATTGGGAAAGTGATCGCAATTTCAAAGAAGCGATTATGAAGGAGAGAGTGAAATTATATGATGTCGCCTGATTTGCAGAGACTTACTCATATTCGGGACTATTGCCTCGCCATTGCTCAGACAATTGAACGTTATGGAAATTCCTTTGAGACATATATTTCTGATCCGGATTATCAGCGATCGATTAGTTTTTCGATTTTACAAATTGGAGAGCTAAGTGGAAGCCTTTCTGCGGAATTTAGACAGGAAACTGCATCCAGAATTCAATGGGGCCCTATGAAAGCTATGAGGAACTTGGTGGCTCATAATTACGGCAGAATGGATCAATCCATTATTTGGGAGACTGCAACTGTAGATATTCCGGAACTGTTGGCCTTTTGCCAGGATCAATTAGTAAAATAAATACACTATATTCGTCAAATCCCGGCTCGCCATGAGCCGGGATTTATACCTTCCCCTCTGGGGAAGGTGGCTCGTAGAGCCGGATGAGGTTATACCTTCCCCTTTGGGGAAGGGGGACCGCTTGCGGTGGATGAGGGAAAAAGACCTTCCCCTTTGGGGAAGGTGGCAAAAAGCCGACCTCGTTATTGTCGGCTTTTTGACGGATGAGGTATTGACAAATCCAATACATTTTCATATCCTTAAATCAGCACGCAGAGGGGTGACACTATATGCAGCACAATAAGAAACTAACGGGTCTTGCGCAGAAATTACGAAGGGAAATGACCAAGGAGGAAAAACGGTTATGGTATCATTTTCTTCGTGAATACCCGGTGCGGTTTCGCAGACAGGTAACTTGTGGCAAGTATATATTGGATTTCTATTGTGCAAAAGCAAAATTGGCGGTTGAATTGGATGGATCGCAGCATTATGAGCCGGAAGCGATGAATCATGACTATGATCGAACAGCATACTTAAATAGCATTGGTATTTATGTAATGCGCATTCCTAACAATGAAATATGGCGTAATTTAGGTGGAGTATGTGATGCTATTGATGAAATAGTAGATAAACGTACTGCCAACAAGCCTCATCCGTCAAATCCCGACTCTTTATGAGCCGGGATTTGCCACCTTCTCCAAAGGAGAAGGTCAATACCTTCCCCTTTGGGGAAGGGGGACCGCTTGCGGTGGATGAGGGAAAAGACCTTCCCCTTGGGGAAGGTGGCAAAAAATCGGCTCTTCGCAACCGGTTTTTTTGATGGATGAGGTATTGAATCTTCCTATACTTTATGCTATACTCAGCTGGCGGGAAACCGCCAGCTTTTTATTTTGCGAGGTAATTATGAACGAGAAGGAAATAGGCGAGATTCGGCGTAGAGTGCGCAGAGATCGCAGTAATATGACGGCCATTTATGGCTGCTATGTAAGCGCAAAAAACGAGATCATCACGGAGTTTTCAGAGAGTGTTGGACTCATGTCCGAAAATGAAGCCGAGCGCTATTTTGGCATTATGAAGCGAGTTTTGTCCGGCGGCTTGGGTAAGAATCTGATCGATATTACATTCCGTACAGCCCAGGTGGCAGACAGCCCGGAGCATAAGCTGCTGATGGATCTTCGTAGCACCGGCTTGAAGGATGCCGATGCCCGCCAGAAACTCTACGAAAAAATCATAAATTCTGTATCTTTTGAGGATAATTACTTGATTTTGTTGGGCTGTGATAGCTATGATGTGCCTTTCCGTTCCAAAGACGGTGAGACGCAGAATGACGGCAGCAACGAAACCTATACATACATTCTGTGCGCTATCTGTCCTGTGAAATTGAGCAAACCCAGCCTTCGATACATTGCCGAGGATAAAACCTTCCATGATGGGGGAGTGGCACAGGTTCTGTCTGCTCCGGAAATGGGCTTCCTGTTCCCGGCATTCGATAGCCGCTCTACCAACATCTACAATGCGCTCTATTATACCAAGAGCCCCAAGGATAACCACGAGGAACTGGTCAATTCTCTCTTCAATGTAAAACCTCCCATGGCTGCCGCCAGCCAAAAGACCGCCTTTGAGGCGTTGCTTTCCACAACCTTGGCAGAGGAGTGCAGCTTAGAAGTGGTGCAGACTGTCCATGACCAACTGCGCCAGGCCATCGATATGCATAAGGAAAGTCGTATTCCCGATCCCTTGCTGATCTCCAAAGAGCAGGTGAAGGAAGCGCTGACCAGCTGTGCTGTACCGGAAAAGAATATCGCGAAATTCGGTGTAGAATACGATGAAACCTTTGGTTCTGAGGCAGTTCTGCATCCCAAGAATATTATCAATAATCGTAAATTTGAGATCAATACACCGGATGTTTCCATTAAGGTCAACCCTGAGCGCAGCGATCTCATTGAGACACGTGTGATCGGCGGTGTCAAATACATTATGATTTGTGCTGACGAAAATGTGGAAGTAAACGGTGTGAACATCCACATCCCCACTCCCGAAACCACAACCGTATAACCTGCATCGTAGGGGAGGGTCATCGACCCTCCCGCATACCCCCCACCGGTAGGGCGGGGGCTTGCTCCCGCAACAACCGTACCTTAGAACATTTTGTGCAAATATAGAACAACGCTGTCATCCTGAGCGACGGCGAATGCCGGAGTCGAAGGATCCTGGCACTATATGACTGCTTAGCAGTAATATAGTGCGTAGATTCCTCGATTTCGCTTCGCTCCACTCGGAATGACAGCGTTCTTGCTTATTTACTATTCTTCACGATATTCACGATCATATCTGCAACTGCATCTACACCCAGCTTTGCGCTATTGAAGCACACATCATAATTCTGTGCTACACCCCAGGTGCGACCGGTATAGTGCTGATAGTTGACCTTTCTGCGCTTGTCCTTCTCGTTCAAACGAGCCTCGGGACTTTTTTCGGACTCACCGTACAGCCGTACAATGCGATCTTCACGGAACTCCTTATCCGCATGGATAAATACATGCAAAGCATCCTTGCGATCCTTCAAAATATAGTCCGCATTTCTGCCCACGATCACACAAGGGCCTTTGTCAGCCAGCTGCAGGATCACATTGCATTGAATATTCCATAGGAAATCTGCGGTAGACAGGCCATTCATAGCGCCGGGAACACCGTGAGCGCCAAAGGCATAGGACAGAATGCTCTTGCCGGGGGCATGTTCGCCGTGTTCCTCCACAAAATTGGGAGCAAAACCGGATTCCAAAGCCACTTGATCCACCAATTCCTTATCATAGAAGGGGATGCCCAGCTTCTCAGCCACCGCATGACCGATACTGCGTCCGCCGCTACCAAATTCACGGCTGATGGTAATGATTTTCTTTTCCATAGTTTTGCCTCCTTGTGTTTTTCTTTTATTATAACTGACCACGAAATAAATGTCAAACTGCAATCCATAAATTTCAATTTGAAACGCATGGGCGTTTCATCCCAATACGCGTTAACCCTGGGCGATAATCGTTTTTGCCCTTCACCGCCCGGTAACCATACAAATTCCAATTTATTGCACAATCTGGTAGGGCGGGGGCTTGCTCCCGCCTAAAATGTAAAAACCTACACGAATGCTGTGTTTTACTGCGGCATGGCGGGAGCAAAGCCCCCGCCCTACGGTGCCTGACGGAACAATAAATATGAATTTGCAGCATTGCCATTATATAAGTTTTATGGTATAATTTTCCCATACTATGAAAAGGGGAGACACCTATGAAACCAATTGCAGAAGCCTTGGCCTTGGAGCTGGGGCAGAAACAAGAATATATTGAAAATGTCATTGCGCTGTTGGATGAGGGCAATACCATACCCTTTATTGCCCGTTACCGTAAGGAAATGCATGGCGCAATGGATGATACCACCCTCCGTAACCTGGAGACTCGCCTGAACTACCTGCGTAACCTGGCAGAACGCAAGGAAGAGGTCATTAAATCTATTGCTTCCCAGGAGAAGCTGACCGAGGAACTGGAACAGGCGATCCTGGCAGCCCAGACTCTGGCAGAGGTAGAGGATTTGTACCGTCCCTATAAGCAGAAGCGCCGCACCCGTGCCACCGTGGCAAAGGAAAAGGGCCTAGAGTCTTTGGCTCTGGCGCTGTTTGAACAGGATGGCAGCGATCCTGCGACCCTGGCACAGGATTATATCGACCCTGAAAAGGGCGTAGAAACCATCGAGGATGCCCTGGCTGGCGCATCGGATATCATTGCGGAAATGATCTCCGACGATGCTGAGATTCGTAAAGCACTTCGTGAGAAAATGGAGAAGCAGGCCATTGTCACCGTGTCTGCGGTTGATCCCGAAAATGATAGCGTCTACCGCCTGTATTATGAGTTCTCCAATCCTGTATCCCGTCTGCAGAATCACCAGATTCTGGCCATCAACCGTGGCGAGAAAGAGGGCTTCTTGAAGGTAACTGCCGCATTGCCCGGTCTGGAAGGACAAGCCCTGGTTTGCCGAAAGGCATTGAAGCCCACCCTGGTGGTGTCTGCCTTTGTTCGTGCGGCTGCAGAGGATGCTTTTAACCGCCTGATCGCTCCCAGTGTGGAGCGTGAATTGCGCAACACCCTGACCGACCGTGCCGCAGAATCCGCTATTGCAAACTTTGCCTTGAATCTGAAACCCCTTCTGATGGCGCGTCCTGTTAAGGGCTTCGTGACCATGGGCTTAGACCCCGGATACCGTAACGGCTGTAAGGTTGCCGTGGTGGACGGTACAGGCCGTGTGCTGGATACCTCTGTGGTTTATCCCACCTTCTCCCAGAATAAGAAGGAGGAGGCGATCCGCATCCTCACCGCTATGATCAAAAAGCATAATGTCCAGCATATTGCCATCGGCAACGGCACAGCCTCCCGGGAGACGGAAGCCATGACCGTGGAGATGCTGAAAAATGTACCCGGTGTCAGTTACATGATCGTCAACGAAGCCGGTGCGTCCGTCTACTCTGCATCCAAGCTGGCAGCAGAGGAATTCCCGGAATACGATGTGAACCTGCGTTCTGCGGTTTCCATTGCTCGTCGCCTGCAAGACCCCCTGGCGGAGCTGGTAAAGATCGATCCCAAGGCCATCGGTGTTGGACAGTACCAGCACGATATGCCCCAGAAACGGCTGGATGAAGCCCTGGGCGGCGTAGTGGAAGATTGCGTAAATGCGGTTGGCGTGGACGTAAACACCGCTTCTGTGAGCCTGCTGCAGCAGGTAGCAGGTCTCAACGGTACTACCGCCAAGAATGTTGTGGCATTCCGTGAGGAAAACGGCGCATTCACCAGCCGTAGCCAGCTGAAGAAAGTCCCCAAGCTGGGACCCAAGGCATTCCAGCAGTGCGCAGGCTTCCTGCGTGTGCCGGAAAGCAAGGAAATTCTGGATAATACCGGTGTCCACCCGGAGTCCTATGATGCCGCCAAGAAACTGCTGGAACTGTGCGGTTATACCAAGCAGGACATTGCCGCCGGTAAGCTTTCTGAACTGACCCAGAAGATCGAAGCCATGGGCAAGGAAACTACCGCTGAAAACTGCGGTGTAGGTGTTCCTACACTGGAGGATGTGGCCAAGGAACTGATGAAGCCCGGTCGTGACCCCCGAGACGATCTGCCTGCCCCTATTTTGCGTACGGACGTTCTGGAAATGAAGGATCTGAAGCCCGGTATGGTGCTGTCCGGTACTGTGCGAAATGTAATTGACTTTGGCGTGTTCGTGGATATCGGTGTCCACCAGGATGGTCTGGTTCACATTTCACAGGTCTGCAACCGTAAAGTTCGCCACCCCTCTGAGATCGTGCAGGTAGGCGATGTAGTGAAAGTCAGTGTGTTGGAAGTGGATGAGAAGCGCAAACGCATTAGTCTGACCATGAAGAATGTGCCAAAAGAAGCATAAAATTTGTCGTTTTCTCTTTACAATTTTTCAGAATCTGTTACAATAACAATGTTGTAAATTTTAAAAAAGGAGTAATTATTATGCCTCGTTACATTCCTACCTATTGGTATCCCGATCGTATGCCTGTGGATATTTCCTGGGTGTTCGAGAACGAAAAGCCTGCCGGTAAGCATGGTTTCTGCAAGCGTGTAGGCGACAAGTTTGAGTTTGAAGATGGCACACCTGCTAAGTTCTGGGGTGTAATCTTCAATGGTGCATGCTGTTTCCCAGAGCATGATTATGCGGAAAAGGTTGCACGCAGATTGGCAGAGGCTGGTTGTAATATTGTGCGTTTCCACCAGATCGATGCTGAGTGGGCTACCCCCAATATCTTCCGTCTGACTGCCGGTAAGCGTCTGAAGGATACCCGTCACTTTGACCCTGAGTGCATGGAGCGCCATGACTATCTGATCAAGTGCTTGAAGGAGAAGGGTATCTATATCGCTACGGATATTACCACATACCGTAAGTTTAAGTCCGGTGACGGTGTCCATGATGCGGACCTGCTGGCTGATAACATGAAGGGTGTTGCTCTGTACGCTCCCGATATGATCGAGCTGCAGAAGGAGTATGCATATAACTACTGGAACCATGTGAACCAGTATACCGGCCTTGCCTATAAGGACGACCCCATCTTCGTTCTGCTGGATATCACCAACGAAAACGACCTGTTCACTGACCACAGCAATAGCAAGCTCTACCACAAGAGAAGTAAGTATTACGACGATATGTTCCGTGATATGTTCGACAAGTGGTTGAAAGAAAATAACATCGATTATGATGCCTATAACTGCCCCATCTTCAACACAGATAAGGAAATGTTCGATTTCCGTATCTACCTGTCCAAGAAGTACTATGAGGGCATGTATGATTATGTTCGTAACGTAATTGGTGTGAAGATTCCCATCTGCGGCACCAACTGGGCCCATACTGCCGGCCTGGTCAAGAGTCAGGAACTGATGGACTTCCAGGACGGCCACCACTACTATTACGACTGGAAGTGGGGCGAGTACGAGAAGGTCACCTTCAACCGTTCCATCACCGAGCTGCCCACCAGCCGCCTGGCATCCTGTGCTGCTACCCGTATCCACGGTCAGCCCATGATTATGACCGAGTGGGATATGCCTTGGCCTAACTCCTACCGTGCAGAAGCACCTATTTGGTTCCCTGCTGTGGCTTGCTTTAACGGCTGGTCTGCTATGATGATCCATACTTATGCTTACGGCACCAACCTGAGCCACCTGGATCTGCTGGGTAAGGAAGCTTCTTCTTCCACCATCGGCGGTGTGCCTTACCGTGAGGGTATCTTCACTTGCTGGAATGACCCCTCTAAGTTCGGCCTGTTCTATCACGGTGCGCTGATGATGCGCCGTGGCGATATTCAGGAAGCTAAGAAGACCATCGGCGGCAGAATTACCAACTACACCAAGACCGTGAATAACCTGCCTGCAACCGCTATGGAAGTACACCGTGTGGATGCCGTTCTGGATACCACCGATGTATCTGACCTGGAGGATGTACGTCCCATCGAGGAGGTCTTCAAGCGTGAAGATTCCAAGAAGATCGTCTCCGACACCGGTGAGCTGTGGCGTGATGTTTCCAAGCGTATCGGTGCTGTGGATACACCCAATACCAAGGCGCTGTACGGCTTCCTTGGCGACGGCAGAGCCCAGAACATCCACGATAATAGCTTGGCTATTAACGGCATGCGCGTCAAGTGCAATACCGACTTTGCTACCATCGCTCTATCCTCTCTGACCGATGATTCCATTGAGCATTCTGATTGCATGCTGCTGACCACCGTTGGCCGTAGCCGCAGCCGTGGCGCTCAGTTCGATGGCGAGAAGCTGCTGGACTTCGGTACCGGCCCCATCGAGGTGGAGGTCATTGATGCCCAGATCGCTATCAAGACCGATGTGCCGGATCTGCGTGTCTGGTCTGTAAACTCCGATGGCTATTACATTGGCCGCCTGGAGATCGACCGCAGCGAAGAGGGCTGGATCAAGTTCCACGTTGGCCCCAACTATCCCGGTATGTACTACCTGATCATGCAAGAGTAATATGTAAAAGTCCGCTGTTCACCCGAACAGCGGACTTTTGAATGCAGAATGCTGAATGCATAATGCAGAATTTTCCTTCGTAGGGGACGGGTTGCACGTCTCCCAAAAACCTTCCCTTTTGGGGAAGGTGGTAAAAGACCGGCTCGTTTGAGCCGGTCTTTTGACGGATGAGGATTATTTGTTAAAACGCAGTAATGCGTATGCGCATTTATCCGGCAGAGTAACCATGTAGGTGTCTCCATCGCATTCCACGGTAGAAGCATCGCTCTGGAAGGGGGTGTAGACCGTGGGAGCGGAATCGGCTTGGATACGGATTACGCTGTCCACACCGATGGGCTCAACCTTGTTGATATAATTCACGCGGCTTCTGTGGAAACGGATCTCATCCAGATGATGGTCAATATCCGTATCAAAATCAGCGGCAAGGAAATGTACGGTAATACCGTCCTTGTCCTCGTACATGGCAATCAAATAGCCCTCAGATTGTAATACACGGATGGGCAGGGGACGACCGTGAACCTTGCACAGTTCCAAAACGGAGTCAGCAATATCACTGAATCGCTGGGGGTTATAGAACAGGTTGCCGTTCTGTGTCCACTTATTTTCATCCGGGCAGACAGGTTGGGGATTGCTCAGCCATGCGGCAGGCTTGTGCCATACACCGTCACGGATGGTGCTGAAGAAGCCCTCGGGATCCACATCTGCTTGATTGGAGATGTTCCAGCTGTTTTTACATTGGGGCAGCTTGCTGGGACCTGTGACAATCACCTTGCCGCCGGCTGCCAGATAGGCATTCATGGCGGCGATTTCTGCATCAGTCATGGACAAGACGCTGCTGAGCAAAATCACAGGGTACTGCTTAGCATCCTTGGGGAAGCTAAAGATCGTATCAGCGCTGATGCCTTCCTTAAACAGAGTCTGCAGCGTGTTCTGGAAGTCCTTGGTATAGCCTGTGGACATATAGCCGAAACAGGTGTGGTTACGAGTCTCATAGGAGAAGTATACGGCCACCTGCGCCAGCATCTCACCGGCAAACAGATTCTCGTGATCCTTCTCAAAGCCATAGGCCTTGCCCACCACGTCGTATTCTTCCGGCAGGGTATTCAAAATAGCATCCGGCAGACCTAGACGAGGCTTCAGGGTAGAGAAATGACAATCTGCATCCAGGAAACGGTTAACCGCCCAGATGATATTTGCGCTGGGTTCGGTGAAGCCGTAGCCTGTGCCGTAGCAACGAACACCTTGCTCCTTGGCGGCGGCCTGGTGATGGGATGCATTGATAATTTTATGGGAAATGCTGGAATTCACGGTGACAGGGTCATGCTTATAGGCGGGAGTGTTACCGCACAGCTCCTGGTTTACGTAGTTACAGCCACCCAGGAACTTTCTGGCATCAGAGCCGGAACCCAATGCACCACTGGTGGCGCTGGATGCGCCGCAGCTCATAAGAGCGAATTCCTCGGGCAAAACCTTCCGCAGATCTCTGTGGAATTCGGCAGTGGCATCAAAACGTAGATCGATCCAATCCCGGAAGGCAGGATTGTCGAAATTGCCCCAGAAAGTCTGATCTTCAATGGGGGGCAGGTCGATACCGCTGCGACGCTTCAGTTCCGCACGGCAATGCTCACAGCCGCAGGCATTGAAGTGCATATAGTACATAGCATCGTCAGCCATCAAGCCGTCAATGCCGGTGTCAGCCACCAATTGCTTGGCGTACTGTTGATAAGCTTCCTTAAATTCGGGGTTGCGGTGGCAGAAACCCTCAGATGCATATTGGGGGAAATACAACACATCTCTGGTCTTTACATCCACCATGCGCCAATCATTGAGCCGCTTACCCTTGAATTCCCAGGTAGCCGCAGCTTCACGGGAAGGGCAGAAGGGGATATGCGGACCGCTGTGCATCATTACATGACGCATTTCTTCCTTGGTGTCATAGCGGTGGATCAAGTTCACAGAATGGTGATCGTACAGCTGGATGCCACGCTGATGCAATTCCTCGGCCACCGTGCCCAAATAGTCATGGAGCAAGGTGAAGAAGGGCATATAGTCCCAGCGGAAATGACAGCCGTAAATCACAGCGGTGGAGATATTGGCTTCCACATATTTATCGGCCTTGTATTTAATGTTGTCCAGTACATCCGGGCTGGGCCATTTTAAATCTTCCCAGTGAATCCACCAGTTTGTGAGTCGTTTTTTATCCATAATGAAAACACCTCGCTTAATATGTTTGTATTTTATCAAAATATTACGAAATTGTCCACTAAAACAGCGGGTTTTTCTTTTAAATTCTTATTGAGATTTTTAAAAATCTTATTTTGCCAGGAAAAATGAATCTTAGGGTTGCGCCTGGGGTGAAATAATGGTATAATGTGAGTAACTATGTACGCAAGGAGCGGTTATGGGAGAGCCACAATATCGTCTTGAAGGCATCGTCCGTACTCGTAGTGAGAATATGGAGGACTTTGAAGGTCCGTTAGATGTCATTTTTCTGCTGTTAAGCAAAAACAAAATAGAGATTCAGGATGTCTCCATTACCGCCATTTTGGAGCAGTATTTGGCATACTTGGATGAGATGAAGCGTCTGGACATGGAGATCGCCAGTGAGTTTATCACTATGGCATCCCATTTGATGCTCATTAAGACCAAAATGTTGTTGTCTGCGGCAGAAGCGGCAGAAGCAGAGAGCGAACTGGATCAGCTGCGTCAATCCTTGATCGAGCGTCAGCGCCGGGAAGCCATGGAGCAGATGCGCATTGCCATCGCACAGCTGGAACCTATGAATGATGTGGGTCGCTGTGTGTTTACCAAAGCGCCGGAGCCCCTGAGAAAGGATAATACCTATCGTTACCGCCATGAGCCGGAGGATATGCTCCGTGCCATTGAGGAAATCACAGAACGTAACCAGCGGCGGATGCCGCCTCCTACGGTAAACTTTAAGGGCATCGTTGGTAAAGAGCCTTACCCTGTGAGCCGTAAGGCAAAAGAGGTACTGCGTAATTTGATTCTGCGTGGTATCGACCGTTTGAAAAATTTATTCCGTGGAAATAAGACCAGAACGGAAATCGTTGCCACTTTTTTGGCTATACTGGATCTGTGTAAGACCAATACCGTTACCCTGGAGGATGATAACTCCGGTGAAAATCCCAATGTCCGGTTGCTGAAAGATCCGGATGAGGCAGGAGAGGAGATGACCTTAAATGGAACAGAGTGAATTGCAAAGGGCTATTGAGGCCATCTTGTTCGCCTCCGGTGAACCTGTGGAGGTTTCCAGACTTTCCATGGTGCTGGAAGCTGACGAGCCGGATATCATTGCGGCTGTGGATGCATTAGCGAACGATCTGGCGTATAACCGTCGTGGCATTCGTATCATCCGCCTGGAGAAGGCATACCAGATGGTATCTTCCGGTGAGATGGCTGACTATATCACCAAGGCTTTGGAGACCCGTAAGCCTCCCAAGCTGTCCGCATCTCAGCTGGAGTCTTTGACTATCATCGCATACTATCAGCCGGCCACTAAGGCCATGGTAGAGCAGATCCGTGGTGTGGATAGTTCTTATTCCATTGGCGCATTGCTCAACAAGAAGCTGATCGAGGATGCCGGTCGTTTGAACGTGCCCGGCAGACCCATCCAATACCGCACCACGGCGGATTTCCTCCGTGTCTTTGGCTTGAACTCTCTGGAGGAATTGCCGGAGATCGATAAGGTGGAACTGGGCGAACCCATTATTCCTGATGAGCCCACAGAACTGCCCGACCAGATGCAGATGGAGGAGGTTGCCCAATGATTGCCTGGCTGATCGTGCTGGGTGTATTGGTGGGACTAGCGATCTTGCCTCTGGGTGTCAGCGTATGGTATAACGAGAACGGCCCTTTGGTTCGTTTGATTCTAGGACCTGTAAAGCTGACTCTATTTCCCGGGAAAAAGAAAGCAAAGAAAGAAAATCCCAAAAAGGAAGCAAAGGCCGAAGCCAAGAAACAGGCGAAGGCTGAAAAGAAAGTCCGGAAGGCACAGCAGAAAAAGCCTTCTAAGGTAGGCGGCAGCTGGAAGGATTTCCTTCCTCTGGTAAAGACCGGCCTTGCGTTTTTGGGAGATTTCCGCCGTAAGCTTCGGGTGAAGCGGTTGGAGGCTAATTTGATTATGGCTGGCGGTGATCCTGCCGATCTGGCTGTAAACTATGGCAAAACTTGGGCGGCGGTTGGCGGCCTTATGCCTCAGTTAGAACGTATTTTTGTAATAAAAAAGAGAAATATTGCGGTACAGTGTGACTTTACCGCAGAAAAAACGCTGATCTATGCGCGGCTGGATGTTACCATTACCTTGGGTCGTTTACTGGCCTTGGTGGTGCGCTATGGCATCCGTGCTCTGCGACAGTTTATTGACATTAAGAACAAAAGAAAAGGCGGTGCAAAAACATGAGCCAGAATCTTCCTAATATGCTGGATAAAACCATCGAAAAAATCCGTGAAATGGTCAATTCCAATACGGTGGTTGGTGAGCCCATTCACACACCCGACGGTGTTACTATTATTCCTGTTTCCAATATCAGCATTGGTCTGGGTGGCGGCGGCAGCGATTTTGTTTCCAAGAATGCAAATGCCAATAAGGAGAATCCCTTCGGCGGCGGTGTTGGTGCCGGTGTCAAGGTAAGCCCTGTGGCATTCTTGATCGTAAAGGACGGTAGTGTTCGTGTGATGCCTATGGCAGTTCCTGCCAGCACCACCGCTGATCGCTTGGTGGAGATGATCCCCGACACATTGGATAAGATCGCATCCTTTGTGGATTCCCGTAAGGAGAAGAAAGCAGAATAATATTTCCATATCCGGTCACAATAAAACCGGGTGATGAAATATGAAACGATTGTTTGCCGGGATGGCAGCTGCATTGCTGGCTGCCGTCCTGTTTTTTCCGTGTAGGGTGCAGGCCATCAGCGCCCAAAGCGCCATTTTGCTGGATGGACAGACCGGCCGTGTCCTGTATGAAAAGGATGCAAGCCAGAGAAGTCTGATTGCCAGTACCACAAAAATCATGACAGCGTTGGTGGTCTGTGAGCAATGTAATGTGCTGGATCGTATGCAGATTCCCAAAGAGGCGGTTGGTATCGAAGGCTCTTCCATGTATCTGAAGGAAGGGGAAGTGCTGACCATCCAGGAATTACTCTATGGGTTGATGCTCCATAGCGGTAATGATGCGGCGGTGGCATTGGCCATCTATTGCGGTGGTACGGTGGAAGGCTTTGCCGAATTGATGAACGATAAGGCAAGAATGCTGGGTATGCATAATACCCATTTTGAAAATCCCCACGGTCTGGATAGCCCCGAGCATTATTCTACCGCTCGGGATCTGGCGGTGCTAGCCGCTTATGCCATGGAGAATCCTGTGTTTGCAAAAACTGTGTCCGCCAAAACGGTAACCGTAGGAAATCGAAGCCTGCGTAACCACAATAAGCTGTTGTGGCAGATAGAGGGCGCGGAAGGTGTGAAAACCGGCTATACTAAGGCTGCCGGACGGATTCTGGTATCCAGCGTCAGTAGGCAAGGTCGCAGATTGGTAGCTGTGACCATTAACGCACCGGATGATTGGCAGGATCACAAGGCATTGTATGCGCAGGGCTTTGAAGATTTTGAGGTCTTTCGGTTGACCTGCCAAGGACAATCCCTGGGCAGTGTGGAAGTGGTAGGCGGACAACAGGAACGTGTGGAACTGTTGGCGACGGAATCCTTTGACTATGCCTTAAAACCCACCGAGCAGGTGCGCTTGCAATTACCACCACAGGGATTTGTCTATGCTCCCGTGGAGGAAGGAAAAACGGCAGGCTTTGCCTATGTCATGGTGGAAGATCAGCCCGTAGGGAAGATCCCACTTGTATATGGCAGCAGCGTTGAACAAGCAAAAACCAACAAAAGAAGTTTTATGGATAAATTACTGGGAAAGGACAGGTGAATATGGAACGTTTGCAGAAAATACTCTCCTCCAGAGGTGTATGCTCTCGCAGAGCGGCAGAAGCACTTTTGCAGGAAGGGCGAATCACCTGTAACGGTCGCATTTGTCAATTAGGTGACAGCGCAGACCCCGATCACGATGAGATCTTGGTAGACGGCAAGCCCTTGCCGTCTGCCCAGAATTACATTTACATTATGCTCCATAAGCCCCGGGGCTTCGTCACCACATTGTCTGATGAAAAGGGCAGAAAAAATGCCGCTCAGCTGGTGGCAGATTGCGGAACCCGTGTCTATCCGGTAGGTCGGTTGGATATGGATTCTGAAGGATTGCTTCTGTTTACCAACGATGGTCAGCTGGCCAATCGCTTGATGCACCCCAGCCATGAGATTTCCAAAGTCTACCGTGTTACGGTGGACGGCTATTCAGCTCATGGCCTGGAGCGATTCAATCGTCCTATGACCTTGGATGGTTATCGATTGCAGATCCCCAAGGTTACCTTGCTGGAAGAAAAAGAAGGAAAAGCCGTGATGGAAATTACCATCCATGAGGGCAGAAACCGCCAAGTCCGCAGAATGTGCGCCATTGCCGGTATGCAGGTTCGCAGATTGTTACGTGTCAGCGAAGGCCCTTTGCAGCTCGGGAATCTCCCCAAGGGAAAATGGCGACATTTAACCGCGGAGGAACTCCGTCAGTTGCAGATTTGACGGAACACTTGCAAAACGGGCTTGGTTTTGCTATAATTATTGCAAATATAAAAATAAGGAGGCCTTCCAATGTCAGAGGATATTCTTTCGATTTTACAGGCCAAATTACATACCTTCTCCAAAGGCCAGCGTGCTATCGCCAAGTTCATTTTAGAGGCTTATGATAAAACGGCCTTTATGACCGCCAGCAAGCTGGGTAAGCTTGTGGGTGTTTCCGAATCCACTGTTGTTCGTTTCGCTGTGGAGTTGGGCTATGACGGCTATCCCAGTATGCAAAAGGCCATGCAGGAAATGGTGCTCAACCGCTTGACATCTGTCCAGCGTATGGGTGTGACCAATGACAGAATCGGTGACCAGGATGTGGTGTCTATGGTGCTCCATGAGGATATCGATCGTCTGCGCCAGACAGCAGATACCCTGGATCGGGAAGCCTTCCAAAAGTCTGTACAGGCGCTGATGGGCGCTCGACGGATCTATGTACTGGGTGTTCGCTCCACCTCTGCTTTGGCAAATTTCTTGGGCTATTATCTGAACTATATGTTTGATAATGTCCATGTCATTACCGCATCGGGTATTGGTGAGATTTTTGAAAAACTGGTTGGCATTGGTGCAGAGGATGTGGTGGTTGCCTTCAGCTTCCCCAGATATTCCACCTCTATCATCAAGGGCGCTCAGTTCTGCCGTAGCGTGGGCGCAAGGGTTATCGGTATTACCAATAGTGCGGTTTCTCCTTTGGCAGACAGCTGTGACTATGTGCTGGCGGCCAAAAGTGATATGGTCTCTTTGGTGGACTCTTTGGTAGCACCCATGAGCGTAGTCAATGCGCTGGTGGTGGCACTGGCCGCACAAAAGCAACAGACCCTGGCTAAAACCTTCGATACCCTAGAGCGGGTGTGGGAGGAATACAATGTTTATGAAAAGCGAATGGAACGGTTATGATGTATGATTGTATCGTGATTGGCGGCGGCCCTGCAGGCATGTACGCTGCCATTACTGCCGCAGAGCAGGGCGAGAAGGTGCTGCTTTTGGAGGCAAATGACCGCCTGGGCAAGAAATTGCTAATTACCGGTAAAGGCCGTTGCAATGTGACTAACGATTGCTCACCGGAAGAGGTTTTGCGAAATGTACCCCGGAACGGACGCTTTCTGTTTAGTGTGATGGATGCATGTCCACCTTCTGCCATCATGTCCTTTTTTGAAAATAACGGTTGCCCCCTCAAGGTCGAACGTGGCAATCGGGTGTTTCCGGTGTCTGACCGATCCGTATCGGTTCTGGATTGCTTGAAGGCTGTCATGCGCAAAAAAAGTGTGTCCGTCCTGACCGGTCGGGTCAAGGAGATTCTAACCACAGACGGTGTTGTTTCCGGTGTGAAAACCTATAGCGATCAGTATGCCGCCAAGCGTGTGATTTTGGCTACCGGCGGCGTGTCCTATCCGGCCACCGGCTCTACCGGCGACGGCTATGCCATGGCGGAACAGCTGGGACATACCATCGTTCCTGCTCAGGGCTCATTAGTACCCCTGGAAACCGCTGGCAGAGATTGCCAGCAGATGCAAGGCCTAAGCCTGCGAAATGTGGGTGTAAAGCTGCTCGATGGCAAAGGTAAGCAGCTGTATAAGGATTTCGGTGAATTGCTCTTTACCCATTTCGGTGTGTCCGGTCCTACGGTTCTTAGCGCTAGCGCGCACCTAAAAGGGGAGGGTTGTAAGCTGCTTCTGGACTTGAAGCCGGCATTGGATGAAGGCAAACTCAATGACCGGATCTTGCGAGATTTGGATGTCTACCGCAACCGCTCTATGGAAAATGCATTAACCGATCTGCTACCTCGCTCCATGATCCCGGTTGTTTTGCGGAAATTGGAAATTGATCCGGTAATGCAAGCCAATTCCCTCCGCAAAGAACAAAGACGAGCTTTGGTAAACCTCCTAAAGGCATTTCCTGTGGAGATTACCGGCAAACGTCCCGTGGCAGAGGCCATTATCACCTCCGGCGGTGTGAAGACCGGAGAGATCAACCCTAAAACCATGGAATCCAAGATCGTACCGGGTCTGTATTTTGCCGGTGAGATCATTGATTGCGATGCCTATACCGGTGGATTTAATCTGCAGATTGCCTGGGCAACCGCTTATGCGGCAGGAATCGGCTAAAAACCGCCATTGACAAATTGGTAATCATATACTAAAATACATCAGGTAGAAACTTAAAACCGAAGGAGAATACTTATGTACGAAAAGTTAGTTTCTTATGTTTCTAAGCAGCTTGAGATCGAGCCTTCTGAGATTACTCCCGACAGCACTTTTGAAAGTCTGGGTATCGACTCTTTGGATATCGTGGAAATGATCATGGATCTGGAAACCGAGCTGGGCATCGAGCTGGAAATGGAAGATCAGAAGATCGCTACATTCCAGGAACTGGCTGATTTTATTGAGTCCAAGCTGGCATAATTAAATCACCTTGTAAAGCATTCCGGCTTATAACAAGGTCGCACTAGTCGGGGAGATAGCGGTGCCCTGTAACCTGCAATCCGCTATAGCAGGGATGAATTCCCATACCCGGGCAAGTATAAGTGCCGTCCGGCCCGTGAAAGCGGTGTTGAAGGAACGGTCTTGCGCAACAGGATCCCGTGAACCATGTCAGGTGGGGAACCAAGCAGCATTAAGCGGACCTTCCCGTGTGCCGCGAGGTTGCCGTTCCGGAGCTGGCTGCACGGATACCGGGCATTTTGCTTGTTCAAATGTGGGTGTGCGATCTTGTTATAAGCCGGAAGTTTTTTAAAACTCAGAATTGAAAACTGAAAGTTGAAAACGACTATGATCATAGATAATTCGGAAAGTGTTGTAGAGGAAAAGAGTTTTCAGTTTGCTGTTCGCATTGTAAAACTGTGTAGATATCTGCAACATAATAAACATGAGTATATGATTAGTAAGCAACTCGTTCGTGCCGGAACCAGTATTGGTGCCAATGTGGCAGAGGGAGAACAAGCACAGAGCAGAGCTGATTTTATTTCCAAATTAGGTATTGCACTGAAAGAAGCGGCAGAGTCTAAATATTGGATTCGTCTTCTTTGGGCAACAGGCTTATTGTCAGATCTTCAATTTGAATCTATATATACAGATTGTCAGGAAATTCAAAAACTTCTAGTTTCCATCATTAAATCTTCGAAACAATAGTTTTCAGTTTTCAGTTTTCAATTTTCAACTGTATTATCCGGAGGTGAAAGTATGTATCAGGCTTTATATCGTAAATATCGTCCGCAGACCTTTGACGATGTTGTGGGTCAGTTGGCAGTTACGCAAACCTTGAAAACACAATTACAAAGCGGTAAATTGAGCCATGCGTATTTATTCACCGGCTCTCGTGGTACCGGTAAGACCAGTAGCGCCAAGATTCTGGCAAAGGCTGTCAACTGTGAGAATCCCCAGGATGGCAACCCTTGTAATTGCTGTAAGGCATGTCTGGCCATTGACTCTGGTTCTTGTATGGATGTTCTGGAAATCGACGCAGCATCCAACAACGGTGTAGATAATGTTCGTGACCTTCGTGACGATGCGATCTATACCCCTTCCCAAGTAAAAAAGCGTGTGTATATCATCGATGAGGTGCACATGCTGTCTATCTCTGCTTTCAATGCGCTGCTAAAGATCATTGAAGAGCCGCCTGAGCATCTGCTGTTTATTCTGGCTACAACGGAATTGCATAAAGTGCCTGCCACCATTTTGTCCCGGTGTCAGCGTTTCTCCTTCCGTCGTATCAGCCAGGAGGATATTGCGGCCAGATTGCAGTATGTGGCATACCAAGAGAATATTGATATGGACGATTCTGCGGCTCGTGTTCTGGCGAGAATGGCAGATGGCGGTATGCGTGACGGTCTGAGTTTGTTGGATCAGTGCGCATCCTCTACCACCGGAGAATTGAATGCTCAGCAGGTCTATGCCAGTTTGGGTATTGCCGGTGTGCAGGAATGCGGCAAGCTGCTGGCTTGTATCGCCCAGCAGGATGCCAATGGGGCATTGTCTTTGCTTAACCGCTACTATGCTGAAGGTAAGGACATGGGTGCGCTTTTGGATGAAATGACCTGCATTACCCGTGACTTGATGGTTATCCGTACTGCACCGAAAGAGGGAATTAGTATGCTCTCCGGTGTTGCCACCGATGAAGAGGTGCAGAGTTTGGCACAGCAATTCTCCGATGGGGAATTGGTGCGCATGATGAATCTGATCCATCAAACCGCAGCCGGATTTTCTAAGAGTGCCGGCCGTCGTTTGGATGTGGAATTGATGTTGGTGAACCTCTGCCGTCCGGCTTTGAGCCTGGAGCCCGAAGCAATCAACGCTCGCTTGACCCGTGTTGAAGATCAATTGCGTACCGGCGCATTTACGGTGAAGGCTTCTGTGCCTGTACAGGAGCAGGACGAGGAAGAACAGCCTCCCATGTTCACCGACGACGATGTTCCGCCTATGCCTGGGGAAGAGCCTGTTGCGCAAGCTCCGGTTAACGAAGCGCCCGAGGGCTTCTGGATCGATCTGGTGACCCAGCTTCGTAAGGAACTAAAGCCACCCCTGTCGGCATTCTTTGCCCCCACACCCAATGCGCCCATTAAGGGCGTTCTGCAGGGTAATCGGCTGATTCTGATCTGCACCAACCAGTTCGCTATGGATATGGTAAACAAGCCCGAGACCTTGATGCTGGTTTCCGGCAAAGCCTCTTCTTTGTTGGGCAGACCCATCCAAACCGTAGCTACCGATCAGGCATCCGGTGTGCAAAAGAATGAACAGATGGAAAAACTGCTGGATTTCGGCAGAAATCATTCTGATATTGTGAAAATTAAAAATGATTGATAAATAAGGAGAAATTAACATGGCAAAAGGTGGATTCCGGGGTATGCCCGGTGGCATGAATCAGGCTGCTCTTATGAAGCAGGCACAGAAGATGCAGCAGGATATGCTGCGTATGCAGGAAGAGATGGAGAACAAGACCTATAGCGCAACCTCCGGCGGCGGTATGGTAACTGCAACTGTGAATGGTAAGCACGAGGTCTTGAACCTGGAGATCAAGCCCGAGGCTGTGGATCCCGATGATGTGGAGATGCTGCAGGATATGGTCATCGCCGCTGTGAACGAGGCAATGCGCTCTGCAGATACCGACTCCGCTAACAATATGTCCCGTTTGACCGGCGGTCTGAATCTGGGCGGCCTGTTCTAAGGAGGACTCATGCAGTATTTTCCCGCAGCATTGCAGGATCTGGCGGATCAATTCGGCAGATTGCCCGGTATCGGTGGTAAAACCGCCCAGCGTCTGGCCTTCTATGTTCTGGGCTTGCCCGATGACGAAGCCCAGGCCTTTGCCGATGCCATTCTCACCGCCAAGCGATCTGTGCATACCTGTCCGGTGTGCCAGAACCTGACCGATCGTGAAATCTGTCCTATTTGCAGTGATGATCTGCGAGACCAGGGACTGATCTGCGTGGTGGCAGATCCCAAGGATGTGATCGCCATGGAAAGAAGCCGGGAGTTTTCCGGTGTCTACCATGTGCTTCATGGTGTGATCTCTCCGCTGAATCATGTGACCCAGGATGATATCCGCATTAAGGAATTGTTGCAGCGTGTGGCTTCCGGAGAGGTTCGTGAAGTGATCATGGCAACCAACCCCGATACAGAGGGCGAAGCCACCGCTATGTACATTTCTCGCCTCCTGCGGCCTATGGAGGTCAAGGTGACCAGATTGGCATACGGTGTACCCGTGGGCAGCCAGCTGGAATATGCCGACGAGATCACCCTCTCTCGCGCCCTGGAAGGCAGACAAGAAATCTAATATTGTAATTAAGTAGCACAAGATTTGCAGACCCTTGCAAATTTTGTGCTATTTTTTATGTTGCAAGCTGTCCGTGCAAATAGGCTGCGGAATGATAAAAATTGGTTGACAAGGGGAGATATATGTATGTATAATACAATTATAAAGCAAGAAAACGACATATATTTGTGCAATCTGCTACAATCAAAGTTGTAACGCAGCGTACGTCCATTGCAAGTTTTCTTGTAATAATACCCAGTAGTTCATGGTGTGCGTACAGATGGTACGGCTCTGTATGTCAGACCGGAACGCATAAGGAGGATGTAAAAATGAAAACCGGTAAACGAATGTGTTTGAGGTCTTTGGCCTGTCTGTTGGCAATAGCATTACTGTTGCCTGCATTTGGGGGGATCAGTTTTCCTGTAAAGGCTGCAAAGGACGCTGTCGCCGCAAGTTATGCGACATGGGATTTTGAATCCGCATCTCAGGCGGCAGATTTTGACATGTACGCTTCTGGTGCAGCAAGCTTTTCTATTAAGGATGGAATGC
>JAFYVL010000044.1 GCA_017549125.1 Oscillospiraceae bacterium
CGTAGCACCTATAAAAGGCAGAGATTCGTGCCAATCAAGACAAAAAGCGCAGGAATCCTTTGTGGATTGCGAGCATTTTTAACGCAGATTGGTGCGGATAAATGCCTTTTATAGGCGATTTATCACTGTGGCGCGCCGGCCGAGCCGAGGTTTTTACCCGGCCTGGTTAGGGGATTTTTTGCATCTATTTGTATTCTATTTTGGCTCTACCCCAACTATTGACATAGAACCTTTGTTTAAAGGATTTCTTTAAGCAGCTTGCTTAAGGAGGTGGCCATGCCGTGGAAGCCGCAATCGTTGGGATGGTCGCCCTCTACCGTGCCGTAATCGGCATAGGGGGCAAAGTTTTCTGTGCCGTCCCAGAAATACACATTGGTATCACCGGCGGCAACGGCATCTTCGTAGGTCTTGCGGATCACATCTCGTCTGTCGTAATGACGATTCAGCGACCAGGGCAAGGAGATGGCGCTCATGATAATAATGGGAATCTGTGGATGGGCGGCACGAATGGCCTTATACATATTGGGATGGGTCTGCTGTAAATGCTCTACGCTGGGGGAGTTGTGGTCGTAGTCCATAATAAACATGCTCATATCCAGACCAGCCACATAATCCACCATGTTCTGCTCAGCCTTGCCGTTGCCGGAGAAACCCAGATTTACAAAGTCAAAGTCGAACCATCGGGACAGAATGTTGGGATAGGCATTGCCGGGGCGGGAAGCACAGCCGCCCTGAGTCACGGAATTGCCGTAAAATACAACAGGCTTCTGAATCTTATAAGGGGTGTGTTCCTCCACCAGGGCATCTTTTTGCAGACCGATATACAATTCAGAGACACCGCTATACAGAGGGAAATTGATCTGCACTTCCTTCATGTTGCCGTTGGTCAGTTCCAGAAGGGATTGGTAACCATCCTCCATTTCATAGGGAGGACGGAATGTGCTGTGGAATTTGCCGTCCAGGAACAGGTCAAAGCCGGCAGAACCGGTGAGAGCAAAATGATCCATTTTGCCCACCTGGGTCATCTTGGCAGAAATGGCAATATAGGGACTGTTGGTCTTAAACCGCACGCGGCCACCGGAGGTGTTGCTATGAAGCCAATGTACTCCGGGACTTACGGCTTCGGCAATGGCTTCCGGCATTCTGCGGAACTTGTGGTTCTCATAAATGAGTCCGTGGATGGAGAAGGGGGGCTGCAGAACGGAGTAAAAACAAATATCCGTTTTATTGATGTTAGTGTTCACCTTAAAGCGAACATCAATAGCTTCTAAGGGTTGCATAATGGTAACCTCCAATGGGATAATTATGGATTTTTAATAACTTCAATTCTTGTGTTTCTTTCCAGATTTCGATATTGGGACGGGGTCATACCGTATTGTTTCATAAAAGCGTTGTTAAAGGTTCGGATGCTGGGAAAGCCCGTTATGCTGGAAATGTTGGTAATGGTCAGTTTGGAGTCGTTGAGCAAGGTCACAGCTTCGCTCAGACGCATACCGTTAATATAGTCGGAAAAACTCATCTTTAGCTTGCTGGAGAAGAACCGGCTGATATAACTGACGGATAGACCCAGCTCTGCAGACAGAATATCCAGAGAAATATATTCCTTATAATGCTCCTGGCAGTAGTTGACGATGCGGGAGATCACATCGTTATTTTGGGTGGAGGACTCTAGCTCTACATGATTCAGAAACAGGGAGAGAATGGAACAGGATAATAGGTTAATGGTGCTGGCATCCAAATGAAACATATTGTCCAACATAAAATTCACGATCTGCCACAGACTGGAGGTCATATGAGAATCATTCCAAAGCCGTACGCATGGGACAGATTGACTGAACTGTTTGGCAGAACCCAATAAAACGCTGGGCTCAATATCAATAACCAGACCGGCAGTGTCGGGTGTGCGACTGGTAAAATAATGTACTTCGTTGGGTGCTGCAAAGAAAATGCTTCCAGGTTTTTGTTCATACTCAATACCGTTGCAAATGGCGGTGGCAGTGCCGGAAGTGGTCAAAATGATCTCAATGGCATCGTGGAAATGGGGGAGCACAACGCCAGGGATCAATGGGCCGATGGCGCATGGAGAATACTTTAATTGAATAGGTTGATCATCACATTTGCTAATGGGTATTTTCATGGTGAATACACCTCCAAAGACTAAAAATAGTGCAAGATATTTCCAATGCGTGTTTATTATACCACAAAATCTTGTGATTTCAAGATGCAAAATTCATGAGATAACAGACGGGATATGCTCTGGTTTCGGTCTATACTCATTAAATACATCAATAGATTACCAAATTATAGGTGAATTTGCACAAAAATGCATCAGATGAAGAATTTTCCTTAAAATGACAAGATTTTACCAGGGTTATAACAACATAGTTCTTGCAAATAAAATTTGTAAATAATAAAATTATGATGTAATCGCGAAAAAGGCGAAATCTATTTAAACTAAGGAGGCACTTATGAGAAAGCACTTTCAAAAAGCGGTATCATTTGCGCTGGCGTTGACCCTGTCTGCGTCTTTGATGGCCGGATGTAAGTCTGAAAAAGAAACCAGTGCTGCAAAACAAGATAATGTGAAACTCTGGTATGCCTATAACACAGAGAATTTAATGAAGGATCTGGAATATCCGGAACTGATGGAGGCACGTGATTCTACCCTGCGTATGGATGCCATTCGCAATGATGTGGAGTCCGTGCAGTTGATGGTGACACCCTCCGAGAATGTTCTAAGTTTTGACTTCCAGGTTGCTGATTTGAAGAATGAAAAGGGCGATGTTTTTGCTCAGGAGAATTTGTCCGTCTATGCGGCTTGGTATGTGGAGATCCTGGAATCCTACATGGCAAATGCTTACTATGGCTATTATCCCGATGCCTTGGTTCCTCTGGATAAGCTGAAGCAGACCCAAAAGGACTTTATCGGCGCCGGTCACAATCAGGCAATTTGGCTGGAGGCTAAAGTGCCAGCAGATCAGCCTGCCGGTGTGTATGAAGGCAGTGCCCAGCTGATTCTGGATGGTGCGACCTATAAAGTGCCTGTGGTGCTGACTGTCCATGATGCGGTGATGCCTGTGGAAAATAATCTGAATACCAGCTTTGGCGTTTGGTATGACTACATTGCATTGGGCGAAGGTTCTTATTCCGAGGAGTTGGCAGATGCCTACTATGAATTCTTGAAGAACAAGCGTATTACTCCCATGAAGGCAACCCCTGCCCTGTGGACTTTGGGTACTGAGTACGATGCCTATGTGGATTGGTTGGCAGAGGAAGCTGCAGAAGATCCCATGGTATCTACCTACACCTTACCTTATGCCATTGAGAACTACTCCTTGGGTCAAGTGGTAAGCCGTGATGGTGTTATGAAGTTGCTGACCATGATGGCAGAAAAGAACATTGCGCTCCGTGAGGCCGGTAACGAGACCATCGACCTGTTCAAGAAGGCAGTTTATTACTTAGGCGGCATTGTGGATGAACCCAGCGGTGACGGCTTGCAGCGTGTCCGTGATTGCGACTTGATCATCCAGGAAGCCAAGCTGTATGTGGCAAATACCTATTTTAAGGATAAGTACCCGGATCTGTATGAGTCCTGCATCACCCTCAATCACGTGGTCACCACAGCATACTCTGAGGAACTGATCGGTTCTGATACCGTTGGCGGTGTACAGACCTGGTGCGGTCAGGCACAGACCTGGCACACAGAGGAACAGCGTGCGGAACTGAAGGAGCGTCGTGAGAGTACTGACAGAACCGGCGGTGAGGATACCTGGTGGTATACCTGCGAGCAGCCCCGTAACCCCTTCGTCACCTTCCATCTGGATGACGATCTGCTCAACACCCGTACCATCTGCTGGATGATGCATGATTACGATGTAGAAGGCATGATCTACTGGGCAATCAACTGGTATAATTCCGAAGATGTATGGACGACCCCTGTCAATTACCTCAACGCAGTTGGCGATGGCATGCTCTGCTATCCCGGCAGCAAGTTCGGTATCTTTGGACCGATCTCCACGCTGCGTTTGGAAAACCTTCGTGAGAGTGCGGAGGACTATGAGTGCCTGCTGATGATCGAAAAAGAAATTATTGCCTACAATGAAGCAAACGGCACAGACCATGATCCTGCAGAGTTGATGGCTTGGCTGTACGACGGCCTGTATGAAGGTGTTGTTCCTGAGCGTGACAATGCAGAGGGCTTTGCCCAGCAGCGCATTGACATGCTGAAAGTTCTGGCGCAGTTTACCACCGATGCAGATGGTGCTATTGACACCCTGCTGGATGGCTAATTGATATTGTGTTTATTAGGAGGAAGCATTTATGAAGATGATGAAACGAGTTCTCTCCCTGGCTCTGGCCGCTCTGATGGTTATGGGCGTATTTGCCGGCTGCGGTGGCGGAGACAAGGTCAAAGTTGAGTATAACGAGGACGGCTCTGTGAAGCAGGTCAACACTGCAGTGGTTGCTTACAACTCCGTGGGCTACGGCCACGAGTGGCTGGAGACCCTGGCTGACGAGTTCAACAAGATGTATGCCGACGAGGGCTACCAGGTCAAGCTGAAGATCTCCATGGCACAGGAAAACAATGCGGCTCTGGAAATTGGTAAGGGTGCTGACAGAAATGACGTGGACCTGTACCTGGATGCAACCAATCTGGAAAGCCTGCTGGAAGCTTCCGATAAGACCATGCGTGGTGAAGGTGCCGTTCTGCTGGATATGACCGACTATGTTTGGAACAAGCCTGCCATCGGTTTGAACAAGCAGGAAGAGACCAAGACTGTGGCAGACCGCTACATGATGAACAAGGACTATGTTTACTACAACGGTAAGGACGAGCGTTTCCACGGCGGTGTGTACGTACTGCCCACCGGCATGGATCTGTGGTCTGTTGGTATCGTTGTGAATCCCTCTGTTACCGAGCAGTATGGCTACGGTTTGGATAATCTGCCCCGTACCACCAATGAACTGATCGCCATGAGCGAGAAGATCGCGGAGACCTCCAAGAAGACCGGTGTCTATGCGTACGCATGGGCAGGCGGCAACTGCTCCGGCTACCTGGCATATCTGTTCTATGAACTGTTTGCCCAGTACACCGGTTATCAGGATTTCCTGAACTTCGTGGAGACCAAGCCCTCCACCGATGCTACCCTGGAAGAAATCAAGAGCGACGGCTGGAAGATCTATGAGGACCAGGGCATCCTGGAAGCCTTCAAGGCTATGGAGCCCATTATGAAGCCTGCGTTCTCCACCAACGGCTCTGCTTCCATGGATCACATGGCTGCACAGCACCAGCTGCTGACCGGCAAGGCCGGCTTCATGATCGTTGGCGACTGGCTGTTGTACCAGATGAAGGATCAGTACTATAAAGAAGCTGCTCAGTGCGTGATGCTGAACACTCCCGTTCTGTCCGTGATCGGTGAGGAGTGCGGTATTACCGATGCAGAGCTGAGCAATGCTGTTAAGATGATCGATGAGAACAAGACCGATGCTGAGATCATGGCTGCTATTTCCGGCCTGGATGCAGCAGAGACTGCTCGTATCCGTGAGGCTCGTAACATCTACGGCGGCGGTGAGGCAAAGGTTCGTACCGGTATGGCAATTCCTGCCTACGCAAATGGCCGTGATGTGGCTGTTCTGTTTGCTCGCTTTATGTGCTCTGAGGATGCGCAGCGCATCATCCGTAACGAGGGCTACAAGGTCAACTGCTATGAGTGTGCTGACTACAGCTTCGAGAAGGAAACCCAGTTCATGAAGTCTGTTATGGACAATATTGACCAGGGCGAGGGTCTGTATATCTCCATGGATAACAGCTTGTCCATCCTGCGTTCCAACTCCAATATGCTCTGCTTCAATCACCCCACTACCGCTTACCCCATGACCTTCAAGAATATGATCATGGATTCTACCGGCAACATGACCGCAGAGAATCTGTTTGATCTGGAAAAGAAGTTTGCTAAGCAAAACTGGAGCACCTGGGTAGCATACATTAAATAATAACGAAAACAGGAGGCTTGTAAGATGGCAAAATCTCACAATGCTCTGAGAAAGGGATACAGCTCCAGAGCCCACAGAAGAGAAACCTGGTTTATTCTGGCCATGCTGGCAATTCCTTTCGCCAATTTCCTGGTGTTCTGGCTTTGGCCGAATTTCCGGTCCATTACCATCGCCTTTGAGGTGCCTTCCATTGAAGGCTTCACCCTGTATAACTTTGAGCGATTCTTCGATGAATTGGCAAGTGATGTAACAGGCCCTCAGATGTGGAAAATGATCGATAACAGCTTGATCCTGTTCGTAGTCAGTACAGTGATCAGTTTGCCCATCGTATTGTTTATCTCTTATATTCTGTTTAAAAAGATCCCGGGCTATAAGGCATTCCGTGTGCTGTTTTATCTGCCTGCGATCCTGGGTACTACCGTCATGTCTCAGATTTTCAAGAGTCTGCTCATGACCGGTGGCCCCTTGGAAAAGCTGCTGGATGCCTTACATATTCCCATCGACGACATGACCCGGTTTGCCGGCTTCCTGAATGCGCCGGATACCGGTATGCTCATGGTGGTGATTTTCGTTCTGTGGACGGGTGTGGGCGTGAATATGATCATGTTCACCGGTGCTATGAACCGCGTACCCCAGGAGATCTTTGAGTCTGCCCGCATTGACGGTGTAGGCTTCTTCCGGGAATTCTTCAGCATCATCCTGCCCCTCATCTGGCCCACCGTGACTACCATGATCGTTTTCTCCATGGTCGGTATTTTCAGCAATGCCAGCTTGGTATTGCTGCTGTGCCCGGAGAATACGGCCTGCTGCAATGTTGGCTACTATATCCTCAGATATACCCTCAATGCCAACTACACCATCCGTGTGGAAGATACCTTCTGCTATCCTGCTGCTGTAGGTCTGATCTTCACTTTAGTCAATGTGCCTCTGGTCTTTGGCGTGAAGAAGCTGTGTGACCGTGTCAGCAAGAACATTGAGTATTAAGGAGGGGAGAACAAGATGAGATTAAAATCAAAACCCTCCGGTGTGAATATTCGTTCCCGTACGGAAAAGATCATTTTATCCGTATTCTTCGTAGTATTCACCGCCTATGCGTTGACTCTGGTATTGCCCCTGGTCTGGACAGCGTACAACTCCTTAAAGGATGCCAGATCCTATAACGATGATCCCTTTAAGCTGCCGGAGCTGTCCAATCTGCAATGGAAAAACTATTTGCAGATCTTTGACGAGGAGAAAATGACCGTTTCCATACCCACTGCAGTGTTTAATACCGTGTGGCGTACGGTGGGTTCTGTTTCCTGCGGCATTTTCTTCAGCGCATGTACCTCTTATGTGGTATGTAAGTATGCCCGGAACCATAGATGGCTCAACTGGGTCTACGTATTTATCGTAACCGTTTTGATCATTCCTGTTTTGGGCGCAACCGCTACTTCCTATAACCTGATGCACAACGAGTTGCAGATCGCCAATAAACCGGAACTGATCTGGACCACCTGGTGTAGCGGTATGGGATTTGGCTTCTTGATGCAGTATTCCGGCTGGAAGAGTCTGAGCTGGAGCTATGCTGAAGCCGCTTTTATGGATGGCGCATCCCACTTCCAGGTGTTCTGGAAGGTTATGCTTCCTATGATCAAGCCTGTTGTATCCGCTTTGTTTGTGGTGAACTTTATCTCCGCATGGGGCGAGTATATGGACACGGTTATGTACATGGATGAGTGGCCTTCTTTGGGCTACATGGTCTATGCGCTGCAAAATCAAGCAAGATATTTTGGTATGCCCCTGTATTTTGCAGTGATCGTTGTTTCTATGCTACCCACCTTGGCAGTCTTTATTGGCTTCCAGGAGACCATAATGAAAAACATGACAACCGGTGGTTTGAAGGGTTGATCTGGAAACGAGAAAGGTAAAATCTATGAAAAATGTAATGAGAAAGATCCTTCTGGTAGCGCTTTGCGTGCTGCTGCTTGCTACCGTTGCCGGTTGCAAGGAGGAGCAGAAGGTGGAGGTCGTGAGGCCGCCGCTGAATGTGAGCACCCTCCGCGTACTTCCCAAAGCCTATCAGTTTGAAGAATATGATCTGCGAGAGATCATTAATATGGAGAATGGTGTCACTTACAGCGCAACTGCTTGCTATGTGGAGCAAAAGCTGGATGAAGCCACCAAGACCTACACCATGGAAACCCATCCCATTGAGGTGGTAGATCTGTGCTTCATTCCCGAAACGCTGAATGATACCGAGGTGACCATTACTGCCACCCGTGGTAAGGAAACCGCTTCCAAGAAGGTGTCCATCAGCACCATTGTGCGGGCAGATCCTCTGGACGATCTGTATAAGGCCAGCGGTCTGCTGGGCTTTGCGGACACCGGTATTACCAAGAGTGTGAATACCAATAAGCAGTACATTCAGGGCGAAAATTCCGCCACCTCCCTGCAGGTGAAGTTCAGCGGCAAGGAAGCCCATGATTGGGGCAATATCTTCATGGAATTGTCCCATCCTTCTGCACAGACCCATTTTACAGATCAGATCTGGGACAATGCCATTGTTACCTTCTGGGTCTATAACCCCATGGAGCAGGATATTGAGTTCCAGCTGACCGTTAACGATAAAACCTTCCCTGTGATGCTGGACTGGACCGGCGAGGAAGGCAATTTCCGCAGACAGTTTGCAAAAGCAGGTGAGTGGACACAGATCTTCTTCTCCCTGCGCAGAATGGGTACGACCCACAAGCTGGTGACGGATATGTACAGTACAGAATCTCTGTGCATCAAGTTCCAGTATGCTGGCTACAGCAAAACGCAGGAATATGAGATGGAATTCTATCTGGATAACCTGGATGTAGCTCCTGCCTCTATGTATCCGGATGTGGATACCACCTATATCCAGTCCAATGAGACGCTGGAACAGGGTTGGGAAAATATGCCCCAGGATACCGGTTGGCAGGGTGCAGATACCATCTATGTCTATGACCAGATGATGGGCGAGGACAGCACCTGTTCTCTGTATGCAACCTTTGAT
Source organism: Oscillospiraceae bacterium (assembly GCA_017549125.1). Taxonomy (GTDB): domain Bacteria; phylum Bacillota; class Clostridia; order Oscillospirales; family Oscillospiraceae; genus Faecousia. Next base: position 9,011 of record JAFYVL010000044.1, read on the forward strand.
TCCAAGAAGGGCGTGGAGAGCCCCTTCGCGGTTCTGAATCCCGAGATGATGCTGGGCAATGCGCAGATGCCCGAGCTGCCGGATATGACCGGCGGTATGTTGACCGCTTACTTCAAGTTTGAAAATGCCCCTGCGGAGGTCAAGGTTGACTTGGTCAAGGTAGTGGGTAGTGAGTGGCAGTTCTCCAATATGCTGCCCATGGAGTTGACCCCCGTAGGAGACGGCTGGTATCAAGGTACATTGGATGTGTACGACTTTGACCTGGGTACAGAGCGCAACGATGAGATCGTGCGTATCCGTTTCACCTTCTCCGGTATTACCAAGTCCTCCAAGGTTTGGATCGATACGGTGAAGTTTGATTACAAAGATGCGGTGAAGGTCAAGGAGTCCGTGGATAAGGACTGGATCAATATGCCCACCGATAGCGGCATGACCAAGGTGACCGCCTACCAGTTCGATACGGATTACAAAAAGGCTGAAGGCAGCGTTCGTTCCATGAAGATCACGGCGCCCAGCAGCGAGACCGGTGTGCTGACCATTTCTCCCGATTATGCGCTGAGCAATGGAGATTTGACCAAGCTGCCTAATATGACCAAGGGCGTTGTTAAGGCTTACTTCTATTTCGGTAAGCAGACCCCCAGCGCATCCATGCGTTTGTATAACAAGCAATGGAGCTACTGCCGAGATGTGGAGTTCATCTTTGAAAATGTAGGCAATGGCTGGTATTTAGGCTCTATTCCCGTGGGCTTGTTTACAGGCTATCCCAAGGGCGATAGCAGTGCAATTCTGCGCATCAGCATCATGATCCCTGCCGGTTACACCGTGTATGTGGATGGCTTGATGCACTATCCCAACGAGGTCTATCAGACTAAGTTCGATGCCAACGATCTGTTCAGTTCCGGTGTGTTTACCACCATCGGCTTTAGCGGCAGATCCGGTGTGGAGATCGTGAAAAATGTGACCAACGGAAGCGCTGATGCCGTTTATATGTGGGCGCAGCATCCCGTGGGTTGGCCCGAGGCAGGTATTCGCTTTGCGGTGCCTGTGGATATCAGCGGTTACTCCCACCTGGCTGTGGATGCCAAGACCGTCAATGCCCATAAGTGGCTGGCCATGAAGATCTATTATCTGGATGGTAACGGCGCGGAGAAAACCGCGGAAGTGGGCATGGACTTCGCTTCCAATGATTGGCAGACCCACCTGTTTAAACTCAGCCGCTTTACCAAGGCCGATTTGACCAAGGTGACCGGCATTACCGTGGTTGTCAATTTCGGTGACTCTCTGAAGCCTGCAACCACCAATCAGTTCTGGTTGGATAATCTGAAACTGGTGAATCGTGATGACGATGTCGCCAATACCCAATTGCAGTTTGAGGCCAATAAGGGTACATTCGTGGAATTCGATGCCGATGCCTATACGGTGGTCAGCTTTGAGTATCAGCTGTCCAGCGTTGGTACGATGGCGGTGATTTTGAGATCTCCCCAGTGGCTGGAATACTACGGTGACTATAATTTCGATGCCAATGGCCTGGTAGGTGTGGCCACCGGTGTTACCAGCGAGACCCTGCCCGATGGTTATGTGCGTGTCACCATGACATTGCCCCATCTGAACAGATCCGGTTGTGTGGATAATCTGGACAATGCACCCAGCACCGTAGGTATCTTTGATATCTACAGCGCATTGACCACCGCCAGCGGTACGGTCAGAAATCTGCAGTTGTCCAAGACACCTGTAGAACCGCTGCCCCCTGAGGAAACTTCTCGTGGCGAGGCTTTCGCAGCCGGTGTTACCAAGAACATCATTCTCAATGGTGAGGCATCGAAGTCCTTGTCCTTTGAGTACAAGCTGAAGAATGAAGGTCAGATCCATGTGATCCTCCGTGCTCCCGATTGGGTGAAGTACTACGGTGATTTTGCTTTCAATGGTGAGGGCGAGGTAGATGACTATAACGGCATCACCACCGAAAAGCTGGATGACGGTTATATCCGCGTGACCGTAGCCTTTAACCAGTTGGAGCGAAGCGGTTGTGTAAATAATCTGGACAATGCACCGGCTTCCGTTGGTGTTCTGGATATTTATGAATGGGGTACTGCCAGCGGTTATGTGGATAACATTCAGTTGGATCCTGTCGAACCCACCGAGCCCAGTGAACCTACTGAACCCAGCGAACCCAGTGAGCCTGAAAATCCCGATGAGCCTGAAAAGACCTTCGATCCGGAGAATATCTTTGCTTCCGGTGAGATCGTAGCAGAAGGCTTTGCAGGTGACTGTGGTTATGAGGCAACCGCCGATGCACTCCATGTTTGGACAAACACCAAGATCGGCTGGCCTACTGTTGGTGTAAGCTTTGCTTCTGCTGTTGACATCAGTGCTTATGAGGATATTGCGCTGGATGTCAAGGTAAGCAATACCCATAAATGGATCAGCATTCAGATCGGTTATCTGAATGCTAACGGTGTGGAGGTGTTCAGCGAAGTTGGTGCTGATTTCTTCCAGGAGGATTGGCAGACGGTTACCATGAAGCTGTCCCAGTTCAACGGTGCGGATCTGACAAAGGTGACCAAGATTCTGGTTTGCATGAATCTGGAAACCAATGTGAG
>JAFYVL010000045.1 GCA_017549125.1 Oscillospiraceae bacterium
AAGCTGATTATGCTTTTTGGTCTGTTCATTTTCCTGTGTGTTCCCGCAGGATTTCTCGCAACGCTGTTTGTCAGCCGTTATTATGGGGATACCTATTTCCATATGACGCTGGTAGAAGTCATCGGCTTTTTAGGTATGATGGCGGGCGGCTTGCTGATCAGCACTTGGGGAGGATTCAAGCGCCACACCAAAACACTGCTGGTGGGCATGATGGCCTTTGGAGCGCTGGCAATTTTAATGGGTTTGGTAAAGAACTTTTATGTGTATCTGGTACTGGTGGCCGTTTATGGAGTTGCGCTGACTATGGTGCAGACGGCATCTACCACGCTCCTGCAGGAAAGTAGCACTCCGGACATGGCGGGGCGGATCTTTGGCTTGTACGGCGCGGCTTATTCCAGCTTTCTGCCCATCGGTATGGTGGTATTCGGTCTTCTGGCAGACAGAACATCCATGCGATTGTTGATGGTGATTTCCGGCGGCCTGCTGATTTTGATGGCGATTGTGGCGTATTTGGACAAAGCTTTTTATCGGCATGGTTTCAATTAATAAGCTATAGTTTCATTTTCAAGTGAAACCTTTTGAAACCCTATGAAACCGTATCATTATTATCAACTTTTGCCAAAAAACAGGAATGAGCAATAGCTCGTTCCTGTTTTATATTCAACTATTTTAGCCCTCGGTTGGTCGATATATCGTCCAGCCGAGGGCTTCTACTATTTTTTGAATACAAATATTTTTGAGATCACGTAATTCAGAATCAGCACACTCACTTGGGCAAGGATCTTGACCATGGTACGGTTAAAGGCCAATAGACTAACAAATACCTAGAGTATCAATTCTTCAAATCACAGAGTAGCCAATCTGCTGCCCACAAAGGAAAGAATTTCTCTTCCCAGGGCTTTGCCGATTACGTGGGAGAAATACCCATACCCGATTGGTCACATAGGCGAAGCTGACAGAGCAGACCCGGAAAAGTAAATTGGCAACCAGTACATCCATATCCAGATAGTTGTCAAAAAGGATAAATGTGCCAATGCAGATAGCTGTTGTTGATCCACCTAAGAAGAGATGCAGTAATACAGATTTGTGTTGCGTGTAAGGCTTCTGGAAGACTCGCAAACCGGGCAAACTCATTAAGCATTCCGCGATTTTGCGTTTTTATACCTCTTTAGCCTTTTTCAATGCTTTGGCAAGCTGGTCGGGGCAGGATGTGTTTTTCATGCCACAGGTCGTGCCTTCCAGACGGTCGATCACCAGGTCGATATCCATACCTTCGACGAGCGCACCGATGCCCTTCAGATTGCCGTTACAACCGCCCATAAACTGAACATTTTTCACCTTGTTGTCCTCAATTTCAAAGAAAATACGCTGAGAACATGTACCGCTGGTTTTAAATTCGAATTGCATAATGATTATCCTTTCTTAATTCCTATGGATATATTATAGGGCAAATTAAAATATCTTGCAAGTAGGAATTGCAGTGAAATTACGGGATATCCTAATAAATGATAATTTATGGAGGGGATTCGCATGCAAGATTTTACGAATGCAGATTTACGAAAAGAAGAAAACCAGCAACTGGTCGACCTAGGATCAGATGTTACGAAAACGCAGAGAGGAAATATTTATACGCTGACCATCATTGGACAAGTAGAGGGGCATCAGGTGCTACCGGAAACCTGTAAGACTACCAAATATGAACATGTACTACCTTTGCTTGCTGGGATTGAGGAGAGTGACGAAATTGATGGATTACTACTATTGTTAAATACAGTTGGGGGAGATATAGAGGCTGGCCTTGCCATTGCGGAAATGATTGCCGGTATGAAAAAACCAACGGTTTCATTGGTGCTGGGTGGGGGACATTCTATCGGGATTCCTCTTGCGGTGTGCACCAAGAAATCCTTCATTACCCATACTGCAAGCATGACGGTGCATCCTGTTCGTATGACGGGTTTAGTGGTAGGCGCACCGCAGACCTATCGTTATTTCCAAAGAATTCAAGAGCAAATTGCGGATTTTGTGACCATGAATTCTGGAATTTCCAAAGAAAAATTTGAGGGTTATATGATGGCAACCGGGGAAATGGCCACAGATGTTGGTACGATCCTTTACGGTAAAGAAGCGGTAGCGTCTGGTCTAATCGATAAGCTTGGGGGGCTTAGTGATGCCCTGTTTGCGCTGCACAAAATGATCGACAGACAAAAGATGAGAAAATAAATCTATTTGTACTGGAAATTTGAATCATTATGTGATATTATATACGAACGAATCTATGAAAGGGGATGGGCGAATATGAATATATTGCAGAGTTTACTTTACGGTATTATTTCGGGAGTGTCTGAATTCGTGCCTATTTCCTCTTATGGACATCAGGTTTTTCTGCGTAGGGTGTTTGGTCAAGAACAGTGGGATCCGCTTTTGGATCTCATGGTACATATCGGTTTGCTACTGGCAGTTATCGTTAGTTGCAGAGCGGCTTTGTCCGGCTATATCCAGGAGTTTAGTGGATCCAAGCATCGTCGCCGTATCAATGTGACAAATCAGCGCCGTACATACGATTTGCGATTCCTAATCTCTGCATCTATTGTTATGCTGGCTGTTCTTTTGTTTAACAGATCCACCGCGGGGCTGGAAGGGAACTTCCTGTGGCTATGTGGATTCTTTGTGATCAATGGCATTGTTTTTTATGTGTTGGATCATATGCGGCATGCTAACAAGGATTCTAGCCAAATGTCCGGTATGGATGCGATTTTGACCGGCTTCCTGGGGGGCTTAAGTATATTCCCTGGTATTTCCAGAGTGGGAATGTGCCTGGCTTCTGCGGTTGGCAGAGGTGCTGAAAAATCAATTGCATACAACTGGGCGCTGATTTTGAGTGTGCCGGCATTGATGTTATTGATCTTATTTGATTTGATTGGACTTTTTATAACCTTAGGTTTTGTCATTACGTTTATAGGATTTTTGTATAGCGTTTTAGCGGCAATTGGTGCCTTTACGGTTGGTTATTTGATTATCATGTTTATGCGCTTGATGATTGTTAACAGCGGCTTTACCGGCTATGCTTGTTATTGCTGGGGTGCGGCAATGTTGACATTTGTCATGTATCTCGTTGCGTAGGGAGGCTATTATGGCTGATAAAAAGAAGAAATCCCAGGCAGAAAAGGCGGCATCTGCCAGTAAAAAGAAAAAGCGTTCCGCTCAAAAGGTAACATCTCAGCAAGGGAAAAGCCCGGAAACCAAAAACGTTCGGGAAAAAACACAAATTCCCGTCCGTGTGATCAGTTCAATAATCTTCATCTCCTTGTTTGTGCTGTTTTTTGTCATGTTTATCAATCCGGATGGTATGATTACTTCGCTGGTAGATAAGTTTGTGCAAGGTATGATTGGTCGAGTAGGTTTCATTGTGGCGATTCCTGTGCTCCTGTACCTGTTTATTATTCATGCGTTTAGCGGCAAACGACCTGTGAAAATGCGTACAGTATGTCTGCTGGTGTTTGTTTTAACATGCAGTGGTCTGAACCATGCATTTATGAACCCGGATGGCTTACAGGTTAATCAGAATTTGCTGGGAGTTTTATTTGAAGGTGGTTCGGAAAATGTGACCGGCGGTATCATTTGCGGTGGTTTGACGACCATTCTGCAAGCGTTATGCGGTCAAATCTTGACCATAATTTTGCTGATAGTCGCTAGTGTTTTGACTGTATTAGGTGGTATTCAGATTACCATTCCCAGTATTGTGCGTGCGTTCCAGAATCGCCCCCGCTTGGAAAGTGACGAGAATGAGGCAGAGGATAAGCCCGAACCTGCATCTATTGTTGTGAATCATCTTGCCAATAAGCGAATTGAGCGAATTGAGAAGAAACGTAGCCAGGTGAAGCAAGAACGAACCGAGAAAGATCGTGCGTCTGAGATTATGCGCCAGATCGATTCGGATGTGGCTGTTCCTGTTGCAGCTGCTAACCGTGCCTCGGATGATCATATTTCTGAAGAGCATGCCGATGTGGAGGTCATGACAGATTCCTTTGGTCAGCTAAAGGTTCGTGGTGTGCATGAAGAAGTACAGGAGGAGTCCGTGCCTTCTGTGGAGGAAACCTTGGGCTTGGTTGATGAGCCGGAAACTGTTGTTGCGGAAGTGAAGCCCGAGAAGGTTACCGCCAAGGAGGCTGCTGAGTCTGCTGCAGAAGTTGCCATTGAGATCGCTGAGGCAGAAGCCATGGAGAAACCGGCTTATTGTTTCCCGCCTATCAATTTGCTGAAAATGCCCGGTAAAGATTGTGCTGATGGCACAGCAGAAATGCGTGAAAATTCACAGCGTCTGAACGAAACCCTGGCAAGTTTCAAGATTGAAGCACATATTATCAATGTGACCCGTGGTCCTAGCGTGACTCGCTATGAGGTGGAATTGGAGAAGGGTGTTCGCTTGAGTAAGCTGACCTCTGCTGCAGATGATATTGCCCTGAGCTTGGGTGCGTCCGGTGTACGTATTGCGGCTGTTCCCGGAAAGATCTCTGTTGTTGGTATTGAGGTGCCTAATAGAGCGGTTACCACGGTCAGCTTGCGAGAGGTTATTGATTCTACGGAGTTCTCCGGTGCGAAGTCTATGTCCTCTTTTGCAGTTGGTAAGGATATCGGTGGTAATTGTATTATCGGTAATATTGCCAAATTGCCCCATATGCTCATTGCAGGTACTACCGGTTCCGGTAAGTCCGTGTGCATGAACTCCATTATCATTTCTCTGCTGTATAAGGCAAGTCCCGATGATGTGAAATTGATCATGGTTGACCCTAAGATGGTCGAACTTGGTATCTATAACGGTATTCCCCATCTGCTGATCCCTGTTGTGACCGATCCTAAGAAGGCTGCCGGCTCTTTGCAATGGGCAGTTACGGAGATGCTGCGCCGGTATAAGGCCATGTCTGATGCCGGTGTTCGTGATCTGGAATCCTATAACAGCATCATGGAGTCCCAGGAAGAGGGTAAGAAGCTGCCCCAGGTGGTTGTTATTATTGATGAGTTGGCTGACTTGATGTTGGTTGCAGCCAAGGAAGTGGAAGAGTCCATTTGCCGTATTGCACAGATGGGTCGTGCGGCAGGTATCCACTTGATCATTGCTACCCAGCGTCCTTCTGCTGACGTGATTACGGGCCTTATGAAGGCAAATATTCCTTCCAGAATTGCTTTTGCTGTGGCATCTGCTATGGAATCCCGTATTATTCTGGATACCCAGGGTGCTGAAAAGCTGGTAGGTCGTGGCGATATGTTGTATGCGCCTATCGGCAACGGCAAGCCCCGTCGTGTACAAGGTTGTTTTGTTAGCGATCCCGAGGTTGAGGCTGTGGCTTCCTATGTTAAGAGTAATTTTATTACGGAATATGATCAGTCCGTTATGGAAGAGATTGAAAAGAAGGCTGCGCAGACAGGTAACAGCAAGGCGACCGCAGGTGATCCTGAGCCCACCGCTGAAGAGTTGGATGGCGATGAGATGCTTCCTGCTGCTGTGGATGTGATTTTGGAGACCGGACAGGCTTCCGTATCTATGCTGCAGCGTCGCCTGAAGCTAGGCTATGCTCGTGCTGCTCGTATTGTGGATGAAATGGAAGAGAAGGGTATTGTTGGACCTTATCAAGGCAGTAAGCCCAGAACCATTTTGATCACAAAGGATCAGTGGGAGAATATGCGCTCTGGTCAAAGTGCCCAGTTGGAATTCGACGATCTGGAAGAGATTGACGAAGAAGAAATCGAATGATGCGTAAAAACTGCAGGTTTCGCTTTGGAAACCTGCAGTTTTGCTTACTTTAATCTGATTGCATGATCGATAATGGCATTGGCGACGGATTGCTTGCTTTGTAAGGGCAGTTCTGTTACGGAGTCGGCAGTGATTAGTGTGATAATATTGGTGTCTACACCGAAGCCTGCGCCCTCTACCTTGAGATTATTGGCGCAAATCATATCCACGTTTTTAGAAAGGAGTTTCTTGCGGCTATTTTCTATCATATTCTCGGTCTCCATGGAGAATCCGCAAATAATTTGATTTGCCTGTTTGTTAGCGCCCAAATATTTGAGAATATCATTGGTTCGGCTTAGAGGAATGGATAGGTCGCCGTCGCTCTTCTTCATTTTTTCACTGTGGAATTTTGTGGGGGTGTAATCAGCCACCGCGGCGGCCTTAAAGATATAATCCTGTGTCTTAGCGTTCTGGCAAACAGCCTCATACATATCCTTTGCAGAGGTCACCGGGATTACCTTCACAAAGGGAGGGGGTGTGATGGATACAGGACCGGAAATCAAGGTTACGTTTGCACCACGCAGCATAGCGGCATTGGCAATGGCATAGCCCATTTTGCCGGTGGAATGATTGGTGATATAGCGCACCGGATCTAAAGATTCTTGGGTAGGACCGGCGGTTACCAATACATTGGTTCCGGACAGATCGTGGGGCATGGCAATATAGCGGAGAATGTGGGAAAGAAGATCTTCCGGCTCCGGCAATTTTCCTGCGCCTACTGCACCGCAAGCCAGACGACCACTGGCGGGCATAATGACATCCCAACCGTATTTTCTCAGTAACTCCAGATTGTCCTGAGTCACAGGATTCTCGTACATATTGGTATTCATGGCTGGTGCGATCAGTTTGGGGCATTTGCAAGCAAGCACCGTTGTGGTCAGCATATCATCTGCCAATCCGTGGGCGATTTTGGCGCATACATTGGCGGTAGCAGGTGCGATCATCACCAGATCTGTTCTGTCTGCTAATGCGATATGTTCCACCTGATGCACAAAATTTCTATCAAAGGTATCCACCATAACCTTGCGGCCGGTCAGTTGCTCAAAGGTTAAGGGGGTAATGAATTGAGTAGCGTTTTGTGTCATAATGACTTCCACAGCGGCATGCTGCTTAATCAGCGCAGATGCCAGGCTGGCGGCTTTATATGCGGCGATACCTCCGGTAACACCGAGAAGAACAGTTTTTCCTTTTAGCATAGCAATGCCTCCTTTTGTTGTATTATATCTTTTTTTGTTACTTGTGTAAAGTATTCTTTTTCTATTGTAATTTTTCTGGTTTCTGTTATAATATATGTGAAAATGCGCTGTATCCTTTCTATGAGGAACGGCAGCAGGAGGTAATTGAATATGAATAATAAATCGAAGAACGATGTTCGCTACATGGTTACGCTAGCTATGTTAACGGCGATTTTGCTTGTGATGACCATGACACCGCTTGGTACGATTCCCATTGGCCCGCTGTCTGTATCGTTTGCTATGATTCCCGTTGCCATAGCAGCCATTGTGATTGGTCCTGTAGGTGGAATGATCATGGGCGGTATTTTTGGCATCATAAGCTATTTGTCTTGTTTTGGTGTGGGTGTGCCTAGTGCCATGGGTGCTATTTTGGTTGACATTGATCCGTTCCTGGCATTTGTGCAGCGGTTTGTCCCCAGAGTTCTGGCTGGCTTGTGCAGCGGTTTGATCTATACCGGATGTAAGAAATTCATGCCATCCGGTATCGCTAGTTTTATTGCTGGATTTTTTGCGGCATTTCTCAATACGGTGTTATTTATGCTGGCGCTGGTTCTGCTGTTTGGACATACCGATTATCTGCAGGATATGATTGGTGGCAAAAATGTTTTGGTATTCATCTGCAGCTTTGTGGGAATCCAGGCCGTTGTGGAAATGATTGCCGATACAATTATTGTGGGTGCCATTACTCCCATAATTTTGAAGGTTAGAGGGAAATAATATGTTGTTAGCAATTGATATTGGCAATACCAATATTGTGTTGGGTTGCATTGAAAATGATCAAATATTATTCCAAGCTCGTATTGCTACAGATCGCACAAGAACATCCGACCAATATGGTGTAGAAATTAAAAATATGCTGGAGGCCTTCGGTGTCACCATTTCCGATATCACCGATTGTATTATCTCCTCGGTTGTGCCGCCTGTGTTCAACTCTGTGAAAACAGGTGTGATCAAGGTGATCAAAAAGCAGCCTATGGTGGTAGGTCCTGGTCTGAAAACCGGTTTGAACATTCAAGTGGATGTGCCAAGCCAGGTGGGTAGTGACCGTATTGTGATTGCGGTGGCTGCGTTGGCTACCTATAAGGCACCTCTGATTTTGATGGATCTGGGAACGGCTACTACCATTGAGGTGGTTGAGCCGGATAATGTGTATATGGGCGGTGTGATTTTCCCGGGTGTGAAGATCTCCCTGGACGCACTGACCAGTCGCGCAGCACAGCTGCCGGGTATTAGTTTGGACAAGCCAAAAAATGTGGTGGGTAAAAACACCGTCGATTGTATGCGAAGCGGTATGATGTATGGTACGGCGGCTATGATTGATGGACTTGTGGAGCGAATTGAGGAAGAGTTAGGGCATTCCTGTACCTTGATTGCTACCGGTGGCATGGCGAAATTTATTGCACCCTTGTGCAAGCGAGATATTATTCTGGAAAAGGACTTGTTGCTGACAGGTCTGAATCTGATTTACAAAAAGAATATTCGTAACTAATCAAAACCGTTGCAGCGAAAATGTTGCAACGGTTTTGTTCTATTTAGCATACTGTGGGCATAGGCTCAATCAGGAGTGATGCGAATGAAATGTGCATGGGATTCATTGATCGACATATTGCCACATTGGATGCGGCAGGCTGTGGACAAGCATGGATCACAAACCTTGCAAGAGCTACGATTACGATTACATCAAAGGCCGGAACTGATAACATCTACCAAGTGTACCTTCCTGGATCGGCCGGTTCAGTTGGAGGATATCCAGTTTTGTATCAATACGGCTTCTCGGTATTCTCCCTGGGCGGCGCAGACAATTTCTCATGGGTATATCACAGCACCTGGAGGACACAGGATTGGTTTGTGTGGGCAGGCTACGGTTTCAGAGGGGGAGATGGTGGGCATTCGCTCGCCCAATTCTCTGTGTATTCGCATATCCCGGGATTTTTCGGGAATTGCCAAAGGTACGGAGACGTTAACGGGATCGGTATTGATCATTGGCTGTCCCGGGAGTGGAAAAACCACACTACTGCGTGATCTCATACGAATACGATCCAATACAGGACAAGGCTGCGTTTCGGTGGTAGACGAGAAAGGAGAAATCTTTCCCACAAGTCCACAAGGCTTCTGCTTTGATACAGGGGTTAGGACGGATGTGCTAACTGGCTGTACAAAGGCGCAAGGGATCGAAACTGTCTTGAGAAATATGGGGCCGTCTGCAATTGCAGTGGACGAAATCACCGCTTCTGAGGATTGTGAAGCCCTAAGACGGGCTTGTTGGTGTGGGGTGGATCTGATTGCGACAGCTCATGCAGGGGACAAGCAGGATTTTATGAATCGTTCTGTTTACAGGCCTTTATTGGATAGCAAACTATTCTCCCACCTTGTTATTTTACGGAAAGACAAATCATGGTATACGGAAAGGATGTATATATGAGTCTGAAAATATTGGGTGCTATTTTAATCGTTGTTGGCTGTGGCGGTTTTGGATTTTGTATGGCTGCCCAACATAATCGAGAAGAGCGTGTCTTGCGGGAATTTGTGGGGGTTTTGGATTACATGGAGTGTGAACTTCAATACAGGCTGACCCCCTTGCCGGATCTTTGTCGGCAATCGGCTGCCCAATGCAGAGGGATTCTCCGTGAGGTCATGCTAAAGCTAACACAGGAATTGGAAGATCAGGTGTCGCCCAATGTTGAGCATTGTGTTTCAGCTTCCATTGGGAAAGTAAAGCATATCCCGAAAAATACTGTATTAATGCTGGAGACTTTGGGTAGGTCTTTGGGGAGATTTGATCTGGATGGGCAACTGCGAGGCTTTGAAGCGGTGCGTAAGGAATCCAGACGTTTACTGGAGCGACTAACCACCAATAAGGATGCCAGGTTGCGCAGCTATCAGACATTGGGATTATGTGCTGGTGCAGCCTTGGCCATATTGTTTGTGTGATATATGGATATTGATTTAATTTTTAAGATTGCTGCCATAGGGATCATTGTTTCTATTTTAAACCAAGTATTGTCTCGGTCCGGTAGAGAAGAACAGGCGACTATGACCACTTTAACAGGATTGGTGGTTGTGCTGATGATTGTTGCCCAGAAAATTTCTGAATTATTTGACCTGGTAAAAAATTTGTTTCATTTCTGATGGATATTTTCTTGCGAGTAACCGCTGGGATTTTAATTGCGGTGGTATTAAATGTGGTAATTGCAAAGCAGGGGAAGGACATTTCTCTGCTTTTGGTGCTGGCTGTGTGTACCATGGTAGCCACCGTGGCTGTGGAATTCTTCCGGGAGATCATAGCCTTTTTACGAAAACTGGAGAGTGTAGGCAACCTCAATGGCGGTATGCTAAAGATTTTGCTCAAATGCGTAGGTATTGCGTTGCTGTCTGAGATTTCCGGCATGATATGCACGGATTTTGGGAATGCGTCCTTGAGTAAAATCCTGCACATGCTGGCTACAGCGGTCATTTTGTGGTTAGCCTTGCCGGTGTTTACGGAATTGATAGAGCTTGCTGAACAAATATTAGGTGCGGCATGAGGAAAATTATTTTATTGATTGTTTTTGTTTTTGCGTTCATTCGTCCGGTGTCTGCGTTGGATGTTTCTATCCCGGAAGCACCGGACGCGGCAGAGGAATATATGCCCGAGGACACAGAGTCTTTCGGTGACGGTGTCTGGTATATTTTCAAGCTTGTAATTGGGAAGATACATCCGGAAATCGTAGAAGCCTCCGGGATTTGTCTGTCCGTTGTGGCCATTGTTTTGATATGCAGCCTGGTGCATGGGTTTTCGGATTCCACCAAGCGGACAACGGAATTGATCGCAGCGGTTATGATTGGAATATTGCTGTTTCGCCCTTCGGAAATTTTCCTGCAATTGGGCGTGGATACAGTAAGGGAGATGACAGATTACGGAAAACTATTGCTTCCGGTTATGACGGGAACTATGGCAGCACAAGGTGGTACAACATCATCCGCTGCGCTTTATTCCGGAACGGTGCTGTTTTCGGGGCTACTGTCTACAGCGATTAGTAACATCTTGGTTCCGCTTATATATATTTATATCTGCTTTATTGTAGCAGGTAGCGCAGTGGGACATGAGCAGTTGAAGGAAATACAGAAGTTTATCAAATGGTTGATGACCTGGATTCTAAAGATCATCTTATATGTTTTTACCGGTTACATGGGCATCACGGGTATCATTACAGGCTCAGTAGATTCGGCGGCGGTTAAAGCCACCAAGCTGACCATATCCGGTGCAGTTCCTGTGATCGGCAATATCATAGCGGATGCATCTGAAACCATTTTGGTTAGTGCCGGGGTGGTAAAGAGTGGTGCTGGTGTCTACGGGATGTTGGCCATGATCGCTATTTTGATAGGCCCGTTTCTGCAAATCGGTGTCCAATACCTTTTGCTGAAATTTACCGGCTCTGTCTGTGCTATTTTTGGCGTGAAGTCTACTACCAATTTAGTGAAGGACTTTTCCGGGGCTATGGGGATGATCTTGGCTATGATTGGAACGATGGGGCTACTGTTAATGGTGAGCATTGTGTGCTTTATGAAAGGTATTGGCTAATGGATGGTATCGGCGGATATGTAATTGGAATTATATGCGCAGCTATTGTGTGCGCAGTGATTAATCAGTGGTCTGAAAAGAAGGGGACTCATGGGGCGATTCTTAAAATACTCACAGGTGTCTTTATGACCATAACGCTGGTGTCGCCTTTGCTGGATTTTGATATGACAGGGATAGACAGTCGCTTTTCCTGGATCACTGCAGATGCAGAGTCGGCTGTTCAGAATGGACAAATATTAGCGAAGGATTCCATGGCGGAAATCATAAAGACCCAATGTGAAGCATATATTTTGGACAAAGCTGCTTTTTGGGAGCTAAATCTTTCGGTGGAGGTGACATTAAGTGAATCGGATCCACCGATCCCCAACGGGGTGGAGTTGACAGGAAATGTATCGCCCTACGCAAAAAATCAGATGACAAATTGGATCGTTGAGGAACTGGGTATATCGAAGGAGCATCAGGTATGGAAATAAAGAAACTCACAAGTAACTTCTCTGAGATTCTCAAAAAGTATCGATACGCAATTCTGGTGTTGCTGATCGGGATTCTGCTCATGAATATTCCCTCCGGTAAAACCGCAAAGAAGCAGGAGAAAGAAACGGTGATAACACTGCAACCTGCTGTGGATATGGAGAAAAGGCTGGTGGAGGTGTTAGGGCAAATCGAAGGCGTTGGAAGGGTAGAGGTTATGCTGACCCAAGCCTGTGGGGAAGAAAATGTTTATCAGAGTAACGAAGAATTATCCACCGATGAATCCGGTCGTTCCCAGCGGAAGGAAACCGTGACCATGACCGATTCGGACAGAAATGAGACGGCTTTGATCCTAAAAACAAACGCTCCGAAATACCTGGGTGCAATTATCGTATGCGAGGGTGCAGAAAGTTCTGCAGTTCGGCTTTCTTTAGTGGATGCGGTTTCCAAGATCACAGGGCTGAAAAGCGATGCAATATCTGTTTTGAAAATGAAATGATTGGAGGTAATCATAATGAAGGTTTGGAGAAAAAATATGGTTGCTGCAGCCATATTGGTGACAGTATGCGCAGGAATCTACATCAATTGGTTATATACAGAGGATCAGGCAACAGCCAGCTTGGTGGATACGTTGGATGAGAGTAAATTGCTGTCAGAGGATCTGTTGGTTATGAGCGGAGGGGTAGATCCTGCGCAGGCAACGGAAACCGCCAGTGAGTATTTTGCGGCTGTTCGTTTGTCACGACAGGAAGCCAGGGATAGCGCGGTCAGTCTATTGCAGGAAGCAATGGCCTACAGCGATACTGCAGAAGCTGCCCAATCTAATGAAAAGTTGGAACAGATCGTGCAAATGGCACTTTGCGAAGCACAGATCGAAAGCCTTGTAATTGCGAAGGGATATAGTGAATGCGTGGCCTATATCAGCGATGCTGGGATATCTGTGGCTGTATCTTCTCCGGAAGGTGGTCTGCAACAAAACGACGTGGCGGTGATCGCTGATATTGTGATGACACAATCGGAATATGGTATGGAAGATATTCGGGTGGTAGAAGTCCCTTAATCGAATAAAATGATTGACATCTGCCGGAAATTGTGGTATTTTACCATTGTTAAATACATGGATGGGGAGTTACCGTCTTTGTGACCGCTCAGAGAGTGCATGGTTGGTGTGAATGCATGGGTCCTGGCTGGTTTGTCGCCCCGGAGTTGATTACCTGAACCGTAGTAGGGTAATTCGGGATCGCCCGTTATAGCGACTAGAGTGCCCGTTTGGGAATTCAGGTGGTACCGCGGAATGTCTATTTTCGCCCTGAGCAGTAATGCTCAGGGTGTTTTTTGTTTAAGGAGTGTACAATATGGCAAAAGAATTACCTAAGGTGTATGAGCCCCAGCAGGTAGAAAATGAAATTTATAAGATGTGGGAGGACAATGGTTATTTCCGTCCCACAGAAAAGGCAGATGCAAAGCCTTTTACCATTGTGATGCCTCCCCCCAACGTAACTGGTCAGTTGCACATGGGTCACGCAATGGATGCGACTTTGCAGGATACTCTGATTCGCTTTAAGCGTATGCAGGGCTATAGCGCTCTTTGGCTGCCCGGTGTTGATCATGCCGGTATTGCTACTCAGATCAAGGTGGAGGAAGAGCTGCGCAAGGACGGCCTGACTCGCTATGACCTGGGTCGTGAGAAGTTCCTGGAAAAGGTCTGGGATTGGAAGCATAAGTACGGTAATCGCATTGTGGAGCAGCAGAAGAAGCTGGGTGCATCCTGTGATTGGGAGCGTGCTCGCTTTACCATGGACGAAGGCTGTTCCAAGGCTGTCCGTGAAGTCTTCGTTTCTCTGTATGAGAAGGGTCTGATCTACAAGGGTAGCAGAATTATCAACTGGTGTCCTCATTGTGTAACTGCATTGTCTGATGCTGAGGTTGAGTATGTGGATAAGCCCGGTCATCTGTGGCATATTCGCTATCCTCTGACCGATGGTACTGGCGAGGTGGTTGTTGCTACTACTCGTCCCGAGACCATGCTGGGTGATACCGGTGTATGCGTGAACCCCAATGATGAGCGTTACCAGCATATTGTTGGAAAGACCGTAACTTTGCCCCTGGTCAACAAGCAGATTCCTGTGGTGGCTGATGACTATGCTGAGATGGAATTTGGCACCGGCTGTGTTAAGATGACTCCCGCCCACGACCCCAATGACTTTGAAGTGGGTCTGCGTCACAACCTGGAAGTAATCCGCGTGTTGGATGATAACGGTGTTGTTAATGCACTGGGTGGCAAGTACGAAGGCATGGATCGCTACGATGCCCGCAAGCAGATCGTAAAGGATCTGGAGGAGCAGGGCTACCTGGTTAAGATCGATGAGCATGCCCATAATGTGGGTACTTGCTATCGTTGTCATAATGATGTTGAGCCTATTATCTCTGCCCAGTGGTTTGTGAAGATGCAGCCTTTGGCAGAAGAGGCTATTCGTGTTGTCAAGGAAGGCGAGACCAAGTTCGTTCCTGAGCGCTTCAGCAAGACCTATCTGAATTGGATGGAGAATGTCCGTGACTGGTGTATCTCCCGTCAGCTGTGGTGGGGTCACCAGATTCCTGCATGGACCTGTGAGGAATGTGGTCATATTACGGTTTCTCGTGAAGATGCTTGCCAGTGTGAGAAATGCGGCAGTACCAAGATCGAGCGAGATCCCGATGTGCTGGATACCTGGTTCAGTTCTGCTCTGTGGCCCTTCGAGACCCTGGGCTGGCCTGAGGATGCTGAGGATCTGAAGAAGTTCTATCCCACAGATGTGCTGGTTACCGGTTATGATATTATCTTCTTCTGGGTCGCCCGTATGATCTTCTCCGGCTGTGAGCACACCGGTAAGACACCTTTCCATACAGTGTTGATCCATGGTCTGGTTCGTGATAACCAGGGTAGAAAGATGTCCAAGAGCTTGGGTAACGGCATTGATCCTCTGGAAATGATTGAGAAGTACGGCTGTGATGCTCTGCGTATGAACATGGTCACCGGCAACTCTCCCGGAAATGATATGCGTTTCTATGTGGAGCGTTGTGAGGCTATGCGTAACTTTGCCAATAAGCTGTGGAATGCCAGCCGTTATGTCATGATGAATCTGGGCGAGAATGCAACCAATGCATTGCCTGCTGCGGAAAAACTGGAGATCGCTGACAAGTGGGTGCTGTCCAAGTTGAACACTTTGATCTCCGAAGTGACAGAGAACCTGGAGAAGTACGAGCTGGGTGTTGCTGTGCAGAAGGTCTATGACTTCATTTGGGATACCTACTGCGACTGGTACATTGAGCTGACCAAGGCAAGGTTGTACAGCGAGGATGCTGACCGTAAGCAGACAGCTATTTCTGTTCTGGTGTATGTGCTGGATCAGGTGCTGCGCCTGCTGCATCCGTTCATGCCTTTTATCACCGAGCAGATTTGGCAGTCCATCCCTCACGAGGGTGAGGCTCTGATTATTGCTCAGTGGCCTAAGTATACTGAGGAATTGGCATTTAAGGCTGAGGAAGAGCAGATGGAAGCTGTTATGAATGCCATCCGTGCAATTCGTAACCGCCGTACCGAGATGAACGTTCCTCCCTCTAAGAAGGCAGCGCTTTTTGTACTGACCTCGAAGCCTCAGGTATTTACCGAGGGCGAGGGCTTTATTCAGAGATTGGCTTATGCGGATGCTGTGACCATCCTGGATAAAGAACCGGAAGATCTCAATGGTATGGTGACTTGTACAACTGCAGATGCAAAGCTGTACATTCCCATGGGTCAGCTGGTTGATGTAGCCAAGGAACTTGATCGCATTTCCAAGGAATTGGATAAGGCTCGCAAGAACCTGGCGGCCCTGGAAGGCAAGCTTTCCAATGAGAATTTTGTGGCTCGCGCCCCTGAGGCTGTTGTTGCTGCAGAGCGCCAGAAGGCGCAGAAGGCTAAGGATCTGATTGCTCAGCTGGAGCAGAGCGAACAGGCCATGAAGCAACTGTAATGCATAAATAATATCGGCTGTGCAATTTAGCACAGCCGATATTTTTGCTTATTTCTTTCTGGCGTAGATCTTAGCAAGACCGCCTTCACTGGTTTCACGGAAACGATGATTCAAATTGATACCGGTCTCGTGCATAGCCCGGCAGACCATATCATAGCTGATATTACGGGAGCCGGTGAGGAAATAGCTGAGGTTACAAGCGTTCATAGCTCGCAAGGCGGCTACAGCATTTCGCTCGATGCAGGGGATCTGTACCAATCCACAGATGGGATCGCAGGTGAGACCCAGATGATGCTCCATGGCAACCTCGGCGGCATATTCCACCTGGTCGAGGTTTTGCTCATACAGTTCTGCCAAGGCGGCAGCGGCCATGGAACAGGCTGTGCCGATCTCTGCCTGGCAACCGGCTTCTGCGCCGGAAATAGAAGCGTTGCGTTTTGTTAAGCTACCGATAATACCGGCTGCAGCAAGACCGCGAATGATTTGCTGATCTGTAAAGCCCTTGGTATCCTGTGCGTACTTCAGTACTGCAGGTACAACACCGCAAGCACCGCAGGTGGGCGCGGTCACGATGGTGCCGTTGCCGGCATTTTGTTCTGCTACTGCATAGGCATAAGCGGCAATTCTCTGGAACTCCAGCAAGGCAGGATTGCGATCCTCGGGATATTTTTCGTGCAGAGAACGGGCTTTTCTCTGAACATTCAGACCACCGGGTAATACACCGGTGGCTTCCAGACCTTCGGCAATGGCATTTTTCATGGTTTGCCAAATATCCATCAGGAAATCCCAGATGTCCTCACCCTCGTTCAGCTCCACATAGTCGCTGAGTTTGTCGATGTAGCGCCATTTGCAGAAATCTGCGATTTCTGCAAAGGAATTTTCGGGATAGATATCCGGGCTGTCTGTTTCCGGCTGACCGGCATAACGGATATCGCCGCCGCCGATGGATTCTACACGGAGAAACCCGATTTCGTTACCGCTCTGCAAAGCGATCAAATCCAAGGTGTTGGGGTGGGAATCGGACAATTCTTCCTTGGAGAATACGATCTCGGTGGGCAGGGGAGACATAACCTCCAAAATCACACGGTCTGTGCCGTGTCCTACACCGGTTTTGCTCAAAGAGCCGTATAAGATCACACGGAAGGCATCCGCTTGGGGATATTTTTCACGAAAAAGTCGTGCTGCTCGTTCCGGTCCCATGGTATGGGAGGAGGAAGGACCTTTGCCGACTTTGTAGATCTCTCGAATGGATTTCATGGAATAACCTCCATATCTGTATTCTATCTGTGAGTATATCAATTATTTCGGGGGAAATCAACATATATTTTAGGATGTAGGCAGGTTGAAAACACCTGTGTTTATCAGGGCTTCTATGGATAATTCTCCGGCCAGAGTGAATAAGGCTTCAGCAAGCACCTGTTCCAAGGGTAGTTGTGCCTTTTGGGCAATCTGCGCATAGAAAAGGGCCACGGATGGTTCTAACAGGATGGTTACCTGGGTCATAAAACATCTCCCCAAAAGTTTATTTCATCCTATGCAGGCTCTTGACAATCGTGTTACAATATAAAGAGAAATTTTTTACCTTTGGGAGAGGATGAAATATTATGGCAAAAGATAAGAAGGTTGAGCAAATCACCGATATGGAGGTTGACTTTGCACAATGGTTTACTGACGTATGTAAGAAGGCACAGCTGATTGACTATTCTTCCATTAAGGGTGTGTTTATTTACCGTCCCTATGGCTATGCAATTTGGGAGAATATCCAATCTGTGATGGATAAGGAATTTAAGAAGCAGGGCGTTGAAAATGTTTATATGCCCTTGCTGATCCCCGAAAGCCTGCTGCAGAAGGAAAAGGATCATGTGGAAGGATTTGCTCCCGAGTGTGCATGGGTCACCTATGGCGGCAGCGAGAAGCTGGAGGAGCGTTACTGCATCCGTCCTACCTCTGAGACCGTATTCTGTGAGCATTTCGCCAACGTGTTGGAGAGCCACAGACAGCTACCTATGAAGTACAATCAGTGGTGTAGTGTTCTGCGTTGGGAAAAGACTTCTCGTCCTTTCCTGCGTCACAGAGAGTTCCTGTGGCAGGAGGGTCATACCATCCACGCTACGGCAGAGGAAGCAAAGGAATTTACCGAGACTATGCTCAATGTCTATGCTGATTTCTGCGAGAATGTGCTGGCTATGCCTGTTACCCGTGGTCAGAAGACCGATAAGGAAAAGTTCAACGGTGCTGAGGCTACCTATACCATCGAGTGTATGATGCATGACCGCAAGGCTCTGCAGGCCGGTACTTCCCATTACTTTGGTGATGGCTTTGCCAAGGCATTCGGCATTGAGTTCACCGACAAGAACAATCAGAAGACCAATCCTCACGAAACTTCCTGGGGTGTGTCCACTCGTTTGATCGGTGGTATTATCATGACCCACGGTGATAACAACGGTCTGGTTCTGCCTCCCAAGGTTGCACCCATCCAGGCGATCATTCTGCCCATTGCGCAGCATAAGCCCGGTGTTTTGGAGGCTGCCAATGAACTGAAGACTCGCTTGCAGAATGCCGGCATCCGTGTGAAGCTGGATGATTCTGACAACTCCATGGGTTGGAAGTGCGCTGAGTACGAAATGAAGGGTGTGCCTCTGCGTGTAGAGTGCGGTCCTCGTGATTTGGAAAATGGTCAGTGTGTGCTGGTGCGTCGTAACGATGGTGTTAAGACCGTGGTGAATCTGACCGATCTGGAAGTGGCTGTGGCTAAGGAGCTTGAGTTGGTACACCAGGGTATGTTCGAGAAGGCAAAGAAGAATCTGACCGATCATATCTATGAGGCACACTCTGTGGAAGAGGCTAAGCAGTTGCAGGATGCCAATGGCGGCTTCATTAAGACTATGTGGTGTGGCGAATTGGATTGCGAGCTGAAGATGAAGGAAGAGGCTGGCATGTCCTCTCGTTGCGTACCCTTTGCTCAGGAGAATCTGGGTGATACCTGTGCTTGCTGTGGCAAGCCTGCCTCCAAGATGATCTATTGGGGCGTGGCATACTAATGCAGCGTTATTACTATGAGACCCATCTGCACACCATCCAAAGCAGTAAATGCGGCAAGGTGGATGCTGCAGAAATGGTTCGCCTATATAAAGATGCCGGTTATACCGGTGTGGTGATTACCGATCATTTCATCGGTGGCAATACCGCCATTGACCGGAGTTTACCTTGGGAGGAATGGGTGACGCAGTTCTGCAGATCCTATGAGATCGCCAAGGCAGAAGGTGATAAAATCGGTCTGCAGGTGTTCTTTGGCTGGGAATCCGGCTTTAAAGGCACGGAATTTCTGATCTATGGTCTGGATAAGCAATGGCTTCTGGATCATCCGCAGATTCGGGATTGCACCATCCAGGAGCAGTATGAATTGGTAAGCGCAGATGGAGGCCTGGTGATCCATGCTCATCCTTACCGGATTCGCTCCTATCATCGGGATATCCATTTGTATCCCGATTGCATTGATGCAGTAGAATCTGTCAATGGCGCTCACAGTTCCTCGGTGATTGAAGCAACACCCCAGGATCTGCGTGCTAACCGTTTGGCGGAGATCTACAGCAAGGAGTATTGCTTCCCGGTTACGTCCGGTTCTGACCAGCATAGTCCTAATCTTTACTATGGCGGCATGGCATTTTCCCGGAAGATGGAAGATATCCATGACTTGATCCGTGCCATTCGGCTGGGTGAAGCGGTGGCTTTGCTCAACGGCCCGGAGACAATGTAAGACCCCAATCCTCCCGGAGAAATCCGGGGGGATTTTTGTAAAAAAATTTATAAATGGGGTTTACAAATTATCATGGCTATGCTATACTTATCCAGATAAAAATAACAATGAATTTTGAAGGAGGACTAGGTGTATGAATGCGATTAAGAAGCTTAAGACCGTTGGTTGCTCCATGGATGCTATTGTTGTTTCTTCTTTAGCGGGCTATTGTTCCCATTTTGATTCTGAATATGCTGTTTTTCCCGGCTTTTGTGATGTGCATGTGCATTTCCGTGAGCCGGGTTTTTCTTATAAAGAGACCATAGGTACTGGATCTATGGCGGCGGCAAGGGGCGGATACACAGATGTTTGCACCATGCCGAACCTGAATCCTGTACCGGACAGCGTTGAGAATCTTGCATTGCAGAAGAAACTGATCGATGATCAATCCTGTGTTCATGTGTATCCCTACGGTGCGATTACGGTAGGTCAGAAAGGGGAGTGCCTTGCAGATTTGGAAGGCATGGCTCCCGATGTCATTGCCTTCTCCGATGATGGCAGGGGTGTCCAGAGTGACGAAATGATGCGCCAGGCTATGCTCCGTGCCAAAACCCTGGGGAAAATGATTGTAGCCCATTGCGAGGTGAATGATTTGCTTCACGGTGGCTATATCCACGATGGCGAGTATGCCAAAACTCATAACCATAAGGGTATTTGCAGCGAGAGTGAATACCTGCAGATCGAAAGAGATCTGAAGCTGGTAGAACAGATCGGCTGTGCCTACCATGTGTGCCACATTTCTACGAAGGAAAGTGTGGATCTGATCCGCAAAGCCAAGGCTCGCGGCTTGGATGTGACCTGCGAAACCGGGCCACACTATCTGGTAATGAATGATTCCATGCTCCAGGAGGACGGACGATTTAAAATGAATCCGCCCATCCGCAGCGAGGAAGATCGCCTGGCATTGCTTGCGGGCATTCAGGACGGCACCATTGATATGATTGCCACGGACCATGCGCCCCATAGCGCAGAGGAGAAATCCAAGGGTCTGGCCGGTAGCGCATTCGGTGTGGTGGGCTTGGAAACCGCCTTCCCGGTGATGTATACCCATCTGGTGAAAACCGGATTTATTAGCTTGGAAAAGCTAATCCAATTGCTTGCGGAAAACCCCAGAAAGCGATTTGGAATTCCACAGACTCAATGCTGGACGGTGTGGGATCTGGATGCAGAGTTCACGGTAAATCCAGAAGAATTTGCATCCATGGGAAAGGCCACGCCCTTTGCCGGCTGGCAATTGCAAGGACAGTGTGTAATGACCATTTGTGACGGAAAAATTGTGTATAGGAGATAATTATGGCTAAGAGAACAGACATTAAGAAGGTTTTGATTATTGGTTCCGGTCCTATCGTGATCGGCCAGGCTGCAGAATTTGACTACGCAGGCACACAGGCTTGCTTGGCTCTGAAGGAAGAGGGATATGAGGTAGTTTTGTGCAACTCCAACCCCGCTACCATTATGACCGATACTACCATTGCGGATAAGGTTTATATGGAACCTTTGACCCTGGAGTATATTGCAAAGATCATTCGCTTTGAGCGTCCCGATGCCATTGTTCCCGGCATTGGCGGTCAGACCGGTTTGAACCTGGCTATGCAGCTGGAGAAGAAGGGCATTCTGAAGGAGTGTCGTGTGCAGCTGTTGGGTACCAGCAGCGAATCCATTGAGCGTGCTGAAGATAGAGAGCTGTTTAAGGAAATGTGTCAGTCCATCGGTGAGCCTGTGATTCCCTCTGAGATCACTTACTCCATCGAGGAAGCCAAGGAAGCTGCTCTGCGCATTGGCTATCCTGTTGTTCTGCGTCCTGCCTTCACTCTGGGCGGTACCGGTGGTGGCTTCGCATACAACGAGGAAGAATTGGTTGAGATCGGTCTGAATGCCTTTAAGCTGTCTCCTGTACACCAGGTTCTGATTGAGAAGAGTGTTAAGGGCTATAAGGAGATCGAGTTTGAGGTCATGCGTGACTCCGCTGACCATGCCATTACCATCTGCGGTATGGAAAACATTGACCCTGTTGGTGTCCATACCGGTGACTCTATCGTTGTGGCGCCCATCATGACTTTGAAGCCCGAGGAGCAGAAGAAGCTGAACGATTCTGCCATTAAGATCATTCGTGAACTGAAGATCGAAGGCGGTTGTAATGTGCAGTATGCACTGCATCCCACCAGCGGCGAATATTATCTAATCGAGGTTAATCCTCGTGTTTCCCGTTCCTCTGCGCTGGCATCCAAGGCATCCGGTTATCCCATTGCCCGTGTGACCGCAAAGATCGCCATGGGTATGACTCTGGAAGAGATCAAGATTGCCAACACCAATGCATCCTTTGAGCCCCAGCTGGATTATGTGATCGCCAAGCTGCCCCGTTTCCCCTTCGATAAGTTTACATCTGCATCCAACCTGCTGGGTACACAGATGAAGGCTACCGGTGAGATCATGGGTATCGGTTCTAACCTGGAGGAGTGCTTGCTCAAGGGCATCCGTTCTCTGGAGATCGGTGTAAATCATATCTATCTGGCTAAGTTTGATAATATGACCAACGAGGAATTGCTGGATTATATCAGCCAGTTCCGTGATGATAACATCTATGCCATTGCCGAGCTGCTGGCTCGTGGTGTGACCGTGGAGCAGGTTCACGAAATTACCCAGATCACATCCTTCTTCCTGGAAGCCATTAAGCGTATCGTGGACATGGAGGAGACTCTGAAGGCCAATGTGCGCAACCTGGATATTCTGGTACAGGCTAAGAAGATGGGCTTCAGCGATAAGTATATCGCCAGAATGTGGGCTTGCAACGAAATTGACGTATATAACTTCCGTAAGGAGCATGATGTATTCCCTGTGTTCCGCATGGTGGACACCTGCCACACCGGTGCATATATCCCTTATTTCTATTCTTCCTACTCCGGCGAGAACCAGTCTGTTCTGACCAATAAGAAGAAGATCGTGGTGCTGGGCGCAGGTCCTATCCGTATCGGCCAGGGTGTGGAATTTGACTACTCCACCGTTCATGCGGTCATGACCATTCGCAATGCAGGTTACGAGGCAATTATCATCAATAACAACCCCGAAACCGTGTCTACTGACTACACCACCGCTGATAAGCTGTATTTCGAGCCTTTGACTCCCGAGGATGTTATGAACATCATCGAGTTCGAGAAGCCCGACGGTGTTATCGCATCCCTGGGTGGTCAGACTGCTATTAACCTGGCAAAGCCGTTGGCCGAGCGTGGTGTGAAGATCATCGGCGCAGACTGCGAAGCTATTGACAAGGCAGAGGACCGTAACGCATTTGAGAATCTGCTGAACGAGCTGGACATTCCCCGTGCAAAGGGTCGTGCTGTGACCAAGATCGAGGACGGCATCGCTGCCGCTGCAGAGATCGGCTATCCTGTGCTGGTTCGTCCCAGTTTCGTGTTGGGCGGTCGTGCTATGCAGATCGTTGCCAATGAGGATCAGTTGCGCCACTACCTGCGTACTGCGGTTGAGATCGACGAGGACAAGCCTGTTTTGGTGGATAAGTATATCGAAGGCCGTGAGGTTGAGGTAGATGCTATCTGCGACGGTGTGAGCGTCTTTGTTCCCGGTATCATGGAATTGGTTGAGCGTACCGGTGTCCACTCCGGTGACTCCATGAGCGTGTATCCTCCTTTCTCCATCTCTGATAAGGTGAAGGGTATTATCCTGCAGTATGCCAAGAAGCTGGGTCTGGGTATTGGTATCGTTGGTCTGTACAATATCCAGTTCATTGTTGATAAGGATGACAATGTGTATATTATCGAGGTGAATCCTCGTTCTTCCCGTACCGTGCCTTTCCTGAGCAAGGCAACCGGTTACTCTCTGGCAGATATTGCCACCGAGGTTATTCTGGGCAAGAGCCTGAAGGAGCAGGGTATTTTCGGCATCTATCCGGAAGAGAAGGATCGCTGCTATGTGAAAGTACCTGTATTCTCCTTCAACAAGTTGCGTGGCTTGGATGCTTACCTGAGCCCTGAAATGAAGTCCACCGGTGAAGCCATCGGTTATGATAAGACTCTGAACCGTGCGCTCTATAAGGCATTGCAGGCATCCGGTATGCGTCTGCAGAACTATGGTACTGTGCTGGTCACCATTGCAGATAAGGATAAGGAAGAGGCTTTGGAGCTGATCCGCCGCTTCTACAACCTGGGCTTCAACATTGAGGCTACAACCGGCACTGCAGAGTATCTGAAGGCTAACGGTATCCGTACCCATGTGCTGACAAAGATCAGCGATGGCAGCGACGAGATCCCCAACGCTCTGCGCCAGGGTCATATTGCCTTCGTGATCAACACCAGAGATCCCAGCGCTTCCCACGAGGACGGTCTGCAGATTCGCCAGATCGCTACAGAGAACAATGTGACATTGTTTACTGCGCTGGATACCGTTCGTGTGTTGCTGGACGTGCTGGAGGAGATGACTCTGACCGTGTCCACTATCGACGCCTAAGGTGACGCCATGAAGCAAGGAATTTTTGAAATTGTAAAGAATGAGGCTCTGACGGACTGTGTGTATCGCATGGTCCTTCAGGGAGATACTTCTGCCATTACTGCGCCCGGTCAGTTTGTGAATATTAAGCTGGAGGGTTTATACCTGCGCAGACCCATTTCCGTATGCAATGTGGAAGGGGATCAGCTGACCATTATCTACAAGGTGGTCGGCAAGGGTACTGCCCAGATGGCAGCTATGAAGTCCGGCAAGCTGGATATTCTCACCGGTTTGGGCAATGGCTATGATCTGCGCCTTTCCGGTGATAAGCCTGTGCTGCTGGGTGGTGGTGTCGGTGTGCCTCCCATGTATATGCTCTGCAAGAAACTGTTGGAGCAGGGGAAGGCTGTGCAGGTGATTCTGGGCTTTAATACCAAGAGTGAAGTCTTCTACGAAGAAGAATTCAAGGCGCTGGGTGCATCTGTAACTGTTACCACCGTGGACGGTTCTTATGGCATGAAGGGCTTTGTGACCAACGCTTTGGAAACCATGGACTACAGCTATTTCTATACCTGCGGTCCTGAGCCTATGCTGAAGGCCATTTATAAGGCATCCAACACCTCCGGTCAGATGAGCTTTGAAAAGCGTATGGGTTGTGGCTTCGGTGCTTGCATGGGTTGTTCCTGCAAGACCATCACCGGCTACAAGCGTATCTGTAAGGAAGGTCCTGTGATGCAGAAGGAGGAGATCTTATGGGAAGACTGAGTGTAAACCTGTGCGGTATTGAACTGGACAATCCCGTGATCCCTGCTTCCGGTACTTTTGGCTACGGCTATGAGTATGCAGAATTGTACGATATCAACTGTCTGGGTACATTTTCCTTTAAGGGTACTACCAAAGACCCTCGTTTCGGTAATCCCACACCTCGTATTGCAGAATGCAATGCCGGTATGATCAATGCGGTGGGCTTGCAGAATCCCGGTGTGGAAAAGGTGATCTCCCAGGAATTGCCCAAGCTGAAGGAATGCTTCCATAAGCCTGTGATGGCAAATGTCAGCGGCTTTGCGGTGGAAGATTATGCCTACACCTGTGAGAAGCTGGATCAGCAGGAACAGGTAGGTTGGCTGGAAGTGAATGTCAGCTGCCCCAATGTCCACGGCGGCGGCATGAGTTTCGGTACAGATCCCAAGGCAGCTGCAGAAGTCACCGCAGTGGTGAAAAAAGTGACCACCAAGCCTGTGATCGTGAAGCTTTCTCCCAATGTGACCGATATTGTGTCCATTGCCAAGGCCTGTGAAGATGCAGGCGCAGACGGCATCAGCTTGATCAACACCATGCTGGGTATGCGCATTGACCTGCGCAGCCGTAAGCCTGTGATCGCTAACACTATGGGCGGCTTCTCCGGTTCTGCGATTTTCCCTGTGGCCGTGCGTATGGTCTATCAGGTGGCAAAGGCTGTAAAAGTGCCGGTGATCGGCATGGGCGGTGTCAGCTCTGCCGAGGATGTAATCGAAATGATGCTGGCAGGCGCAACGGCCGTTGAGGTTGGCGCAGCCAATCTGGTGGATCCCTTTGTTTGTCGGGATATTATCCGTGACCTGCCTGAGGTTATGGATGCTTATAGAATCAACACATTAGAAGAAATTATAGGAGGCGTTCAAAATGGGTAAGGATGTAATCGTAGCGTGCGACTTTTCCAGCGCAGAACAGGTGTTTGCATTTTTGGATAAGTTCACTGGCAAGAAGCCCTTTGTGAAGATCGGTATGGAACTGTATTATGCAGAAGGTCCTGCCATCGTCAAGGAAATCAAGGCCAGAGGCCACAAGATCTTCTTGGATTTGAAGCTCCATGATATTCCCAATACCGTTAAGAAGGCCATGAGCGTGCTCAGCCGCCTGGATGTGGATATTTGCAACCTCCATGCTGCCGGTACAACTGCTATGATGCAGGGCGCTCTGGAGGGTCTGACCCGTGAGGACGGCAGCCGTCCTTTGCTGATCGCTGTGACCCAGCTGACCTCCACCGACCAGGAGAGCATGGAGCGTGATTTGCTGATCCATGAGCCCATCGACCAGGTGGTTATGCACTATGCAAAGACCGCAAAGAATGCCGGCCTGGATGGCATTGTGTGTTCTCCTCTGGAAGCCGGTAAGGTGCATGACACCTGCGGCAAGGATTTCTTGACCGTTACCCCCGGTGTTCGCTTCGCTGACGGCGATGTGGGTGACCAGAAGCGTGTTATGACCCCTGCACAGGCCAAACAGATCGGTTCTGACTACATCGTAGTGGGCAGACCCATCACCGCTGCTGCTGACCCCGTGGCTGCTTACGAGCGCTGCGTGGCTGAATTCTGCGACTAAGAGGTGCCATTATGGAAAGCTATAAGAGAGAATTTATTGAATTTTTGCAGGATGCCGGTGTGCTGAAGTTCGGTGATTTCACCGCAAAGAGCGGCCGTAAGATCCCTTACTTTGTCAATGCCGGTATGATCAAGACCGGTGACCAGATCACTAAGATGGGTGAGTTCTATGCCAAGGCTTATTTCGATAAGCTGGGCAAGAAGGAAGCTGTGCTGTACGGCCCTGCCTATAAGGGTATCAGCCTGTCCATTTCTGCTGCTGTAGCTCTGAGCAAGAACGGTCTGAATCTGCCTTTCTTCTTTAACCGTAAAGAGGTGAAGGATCACGGCGAAGGTGGCACTTTCGTGGGCTATGTTCCCCAGAAGGGTGAGCAGATCGTCATTATCGAGGACGTGATCACCGCCGGTACTGCTATCCGTGAGAGCATGGAGATTTTGAGCCATCTGGAAGATACCAAGGTAATCGCTACCTTCATCATGGTCGACCGCAAGGAAAAGGGCCAGAGCGAAAAGGGCGCTATGCAGGAGATCGAGGAGCAGTTTGGTTTCCCGGTATATTCCGTTGTGGACGTGTATGACATCATCGAGTATTTGGAGGAAGATCCCGCCAATGCTGAGAATGTGGAAAGAATTAAGAACTATCTGGCTGTAAACGGTGCAAAGTAATGAGAAGTCTGATCGATATTACGGATTTTTCCGTTGAGGAACTGGCGCAGCTGTTGGATACAGCCTGCGATATTAGCGAAAATCCTCAGAAATATGCAGAAGCCTGCCATGGCAAGAAGCTGGCAACGCTATTCTATGAGCCTTCCACCCGTACTCGCTTAAGTTTTGAAGCGGCCATGATGGAACTGGGCGGCAATGTGCTGGGCTTTAGTGAAGCCGGTTCTTCCTCTGCCGCCAAGGGCGAAAGCATTGCAGA
The DNA here is from genome assembly GCA_017549125.1 of Oscillospiraceae bacterium. GTDB lineage: Bacteria > Bacillota > Clostridia > Oscillospirales > Oscillospiraceae > Faecousia. The sequence continues at coordinate 27,569 of JAFYVL010000045.1, forward strand.
TACCGCCAAAATGATCAGTTGCTATGCAGACATTATGGCTATGCGCCATCCCAAAGAGGGCGCTCCCTTCGTGGCTAGCCAAAATGCCAGCATTCCTGTGATCAATGCCGGTGACGGCGGCCATGCCCATCCCACCCAGACCTTGACCGACCTTCTGACCATCTACCGTGAGTTAGGTCGTCTGGATCATCTGACCATCGGCTGCTGTGGTGACTTGAAATATGGCAGAACTGTGCATTCACTGATCTCTGCCATGAGCCGCTATGCCAATATTAAGATCGTTTTGATCTCTCCGGAAGAGCTGCGCCTGCCCAAGTATGTGCGCTATGAGGTTCTGGAAAAGTACGGCATGGAGTATGAGGAAACCACCTCTCTGGAAGAGGCTATGCCCAAGCTGGATGTGTTGTACATGACCCGTATCCAGGCGGAGCGTTTTGACAGCTTTGACGAGTACGAGCGTCTGAAGGACAGTTTTGTTCTGGATGTTAAGAAGATGGAACTGGCAAAGCCCGAAATGCGAGTGATGCACCCGTTGCCCCGTGTGAACGAGATCAGCGTGAAGGTTGATAGTGATCCTCGTGCCGCTTATTTCCGCCAGGCATTGAATGGCAAATATGTTCGTATGGCTTTGATCTTGAAGCTGTTGGCAGAGAAGGATCTGGAACATAAAGTCGAGGAGAAATATCCCTTGGTAGTCAACCAGATTCATTGTGATAATCCTCGTTGCATCACTTCTTGCGAGCAGGAGATCGACCACGTATTTAAATGTGTGGAACCCACCATGGGCATTCATCGTTGTATCTACTGCGAGGCAAAGAAAATTCGATAAAAAAAGGGTGCTGACTCGCTTGAGTCAGCACCTTTGCTATTTACAGTTGGATGGTAATGGGGGTAATGATTTCGCTGTTCGGCGCGGTAACCTCCACGGTCAGTTCCTTTCCCTGGGCATTGCGGATGGCTTCTGCCATACGCTCCATGGGGAAGTTGCGAGCTAAGCCGTTGTGGGGATCCATACGCTCAAACAGATACCGGTCGATCATGACTTTGTGGCCATTGTTCTTGGTCAGAATCAGCTTAATCACAGCCATGGGGTAATTGCTGGTCACAGAACCTGCAATCAGTTCTTCTTTGCTACCGACTACACCATTAAAGGCTACCAGAGCCTTCTGGTAAGGCTCTGTGCCAAGAAATTCAGCAGGAGTAACGGGAATGTAGAATTCTTTAATCAGCATCTGGAAAGTATACTTGAACTCTGTGCGGCCGCTGTAGTGCAGCAGATTGTCGCCGTCACGAACAGGGTAGAAGCCATCCTTCTGGCCACCTCGCTGATCCTGGATCATTACATAGCTTTTCTCCAGATCGATCTTGCCGTCCTCGCCATACTCCACATGGGGATAGTCGATACACATCATGGTGTGATCCTTAGGGGAGGAGGTGACCGCATCTGCAGGCTGAATCTTGGTGTATGCGTCGATGATCAAATCCAGACCGTTCTCTTCCATGATACGGCTGGTGTGGTACTCCCGATAGTTTTCAATATCACCGGGGATCTTGTAGTCACCCACGGGATAGCAACCGAACTTGGGGGTCATGTTAAAGTTAATAAAAGGACCGGTCAAAGTGTGGCATACGCTGCACAAGCCCCACATGACACCACCGGCGCAGGTGCAACCGATTTCCATGTTGAATTCTTCCGGCGTGCCGTAGAAATTCAAACGACCGCTCTGCTGGTCGTAGTATTCCATAAACTGCATCAGACCCTTGCCACCATTGGTGTAGGGCTGACCGGCATGGGTGATATAGGGCTCGTAAATAAAACGCTTGCCGCCCACAGCGCCGGTTTTGCTATGGGCGATCTTGCGATCTACGGTCCATTGAACACTCAAAAGATCCTTCATGGCCTTGATTGCCATCTGGCGCATTTCCATAATGGTAGGCTCGTGATCGAAGGTGTAGTCAGGTCTTTGCATAGGATTGGGAACTAAAACAAGACTCATAATATTTCCTCCTAATTTTTCTTGTCTCATATCATACCATCATATAAAAAGCATGTCAATTTCCTATCAATTCATAAAAACATTACCATTTAGAAACATCCCCCGTTCCGAAGAACGAGGGATGTTGTTGTGATTAGAATATTTTATTGACGATATACCACAGTGCGGCCAGGATCAGCAGGAAGGGGATATAGGCTACCAGGGCGGCAGATCCGATGGCGATTGCCATGATGCCCATGTTGTTGAGCAAATATACCAGACCGTACAGAATAGCGGTAGTGAGCATTGCTCTGGTTACCATTTTGCCGATCACATTGGCAAAGAAGAAGGTGTACATTGCGCCAATGAAGGGATTCACCGTAGCGGACAGCAGAGTACCGATGACCCATTTCATAATGCCGGTTACCAGGAACAAAACCAGCAGACCCAGCATGATGGTGGGGGCATAGGTGACAATGCCTTCCGGCAGATAAGTGGCAAACAGATACACAACCAGTAGATGCATGGCATAGCCGATAATAACTACCAGAGTGCGGCTTGCGATCCAGGTCAGTGCATGCTTACCCTTGGGAATCCAGCGGTCAGCCAGATTTACCAGGAAGGACAGAATCACCATGCTCAAAAGTTCTGAGCAAACGATTGCATAATGACCGGTGGGAGCATAGATACACATAGTGTCCTGCGAAAGAATGGTAAAGGGTAGGGGGGCAACGTATTTTTCATACCCAACACCTGCGCTGTTCAGTACAACCGCCAGGGTATAAATAAACAGAATGCCGATGGCAGAGGATACCGCTGCGCTTAAAGTGGAACGCTTGCCAAATATGAAGCGGGCAATTGCGCCCAGCAGCAAGGTGGCCAATACCAGAACACCCAGTAAAATAGCCATATTGCTAAGTTCTATACCCATAGATGCAAAATATTTTTCGATAGATTCCATAGAAACTCCTATCAAGAAAGAAAACAGCCGCCATTGCTGGCGGCTGCATGTCTTTGTTTTTGCAGTGAAGCAAAAATTACTTCATCTCTGCCTCTGCGCCAGCTTCCTTCAGCTCGGCGATCATCTTCTCTGCGTCTTCCTTGGAAACAGCTTCCTTCAGAGTCTTGGGGCAGTTGTCAACCAGGTCCTTAGCGTCCTTCAGGCCCAGACCGGTGATAGCACGAACAACCTTGATGACGTTCAGCTTGGAAGCGCCAGCGTCCTTCAGGATAACGTCAAACTCGGTCTTCTCCTCAGCAGCCTCAGCAGCACCGCCAGCAGCGGGAGCAGCAACAGCAGCAGCAGCGGCAGAAACGCCGAAAACTTCCTCCAGAGTGTGAACCAGCTCGGACAGCTCCAGAACGGTCAAACCCTTAACTTCCTCAACGAGAGCAGTGACTTTTTCACTAGCCATTGTAATTTCCTCCTAAAAATAAATATGTTTTGTTGTTTGTTGATTTACGAATGAATTATTCTGCAGACTCTGCAGGTGCGCCGCCATCCTTCTGAATACGGATCTGATCCAGAACGAATGCCAGGCTGGAGATAGGTGCCAGGAAGGTACCCAGGACAGAAGCGACCAGAGCGTTCTTGCTGGGCAGCTCACCGAAGCTATTCAGCTCAGCTGCGGACAGTACAGAACCCTCAACGATGCCGCCCTTGATAGCCAGGGGAAGCTTGTTCTTCTTGGCGAACTCGCAAACGACGCGAGCGGGAGCGATGGGATCTTCAGTGGTGCTGGCCATAGAGGTAGTGCCATTGAGAACCTCGTCGAAATCGTAGCCGTTTTCCTTAGCAGCGAAACGAGTCAGAGTGTTCTTAACGACGGTGTACTCTACACCGGCTTCACGGAACTTCTTACGAAGCTCGGTATCCTGAGCAACAGTCAAACCCTTGTAGTCAACGAAAACCACGGAAGTTGCTTCCTTGATCTTAGCGGACAGAGCTTCGACAACTGCCTTTTTGCTCTCAAGAACCTTTGCGTTGGGCATGTGTGTTTCACCTCCGAAAAAAATAAAAGTCCTTCTGCCAACAGACAGAAAGACACGCAAATAATCTATTCACGCACCTCGGCAGGATTTATGGCCTAATGCCACCTGCTGTCTTTGGCAACAGGCACATTATATAGGATGTAGGCAGATTTGTCAACAACTTTTTTAAAAATTTTTGTCATATTCCAATGGGGTGAGACTAAAGGTGGTACTTTTCTGCAAAAAACGGTGATTTTAGCCCTGATTTTTACCGGTTTTGATTATTAAGTGAAAATTCCGTGGGTGAAAAAAGCCTTATTTTACAAGGGTTTCCCGGCATTTGACCAAGTGGATTTACAAGGTCATTACAAGGTGGGAAAAAAACAGACTTTTCAGGTATTATAATGGTCTTAGCACAAAGAAAAGGAGACAATTATGGCAAGACGAAGAATGTTTACCACGGAGTTTGTGGATGCGGACCGTTTTCTGGATCTGCCGGTGAATGTACAAATGCTTTATATTTATATGAATCTCCACGCAGACGATGAGGGGTTTGTGGGCGGCAGCAAGCGCATGGCGGCTTTGTATGAGTGCCCCGACGGATTGGATCTGCTGGAAAGGGAGAATTATATTATTCGCTTTGATTCCGGTATTCTGGCCATTGTGGATTGGCATTTGAACAATACCATTCGGAAAGATCGCAGCGTACCCACATTTCACCAGACAGAACGCCAGCAATTACAGGTAATTAACGGACGGTATACCCGTATGACAACCCACCGGCAACCAAATGACAACCAAATGTCAACCAATTGGCAACCAGATGACAACCAAATGTCAACCAATTGGCAACCAAATGACAACCATTTGGCAACCCAGAATAGAGAAGAAGAGAATATAATAGATAATAATATAATAAATAAGAATAAATCAGAATATATCATATCAGAACAAACCGGCGGCGACAAAAGCGCCACCTGGGAGCCGGAAACCTCGGATGATAAAAAATATCCAGATATTATGACTGTTTTTAATTATTGCCGGGAACAGAATTTGAATTATGTAAATATTGGGGAATTCTGTGATTATTATCAGCAACGCAATTGGTGTGATGATGATGGCAAGCCCATTGAAGATTGGAAATATGTGTTGCGCTTGCGGAATGCATCGGAGTTTAGCAGCCGTCTTGCCAGCGGTCTGGAGATATAAAAACCGTGCCAACCCGAGAAAGGACGACACGGCAGTTTAGTTCCATGGCAGGGTGTGCAGAATTTGCTCGGTAATTGCCTTGAATTGGGCAACATCCGTGCATTTGCGCAGCTGCTTGCCAAGTTTTTCATTGTTGGCGAAATTGGGCAGCAGGTAACTCCAATGCTCCTTGAGTCGGAACATGGCATTTCTTGCGCCACCAAAGGATTCTACATAATTTTCCAGCAATTCCTTCAAAAATTGCTCCAAAACCGCAACATTTCCGGCATCGTTGGTCAGCATACCCGGATTGCCGATGAGTCCTCGGCCCAGCATGAGCGCCTGTATTTGCGGGTATTTCTGGGAAAATGCGGAAATATCCGCTTTTGAACGCAAATCACCGTTATAACACAGGGGCATTTTAGCATTTTCCACGGCATAGCGAAACCAATCCATATGTACCGTACCCTTATAAAATGCTGCACGCACCCGAGGGTGGATGGTCAGTTGCGAGATAGGGTAGCGGTTGTAGATTTCCAGAAGCTTTGCAAATTCTTCCGGTTCTGTAAAACCGATTCGGGTTTTTACGGAGATAGGCAAGGGGGCTTGCTGGAAAATCTCATACAGGAAGCTGTCCAGCCCATCCAGATCCCGGAGCATACCGGAACCCTTACCCTTGGCGGTTACCGTGCCGGAAGGACAACCCAGATTAAGGTTGACCTCCCGGTAGCCCATGTCTTTACATTGACCGGCCATCCAGGTGAAATCCTCCGGATTTTTGGTCAGCAGCTGTGGAATGGCGCAGTAGCCCAGGCTGTCCGCCGGTGGAATCTCTTTGGCTTCTTTGGGGGTCAAAGCTCGATGCACCGTAGGGGACAGGAAGGGCAGGTAATAGCGGTCTAAACCGGGAAAGTATTTCTGGTGTAGCCGCCGATAAATTCTGTCTGTAAGCCCCTCCAGAGGAGCGAAATAATATTCCATGATCAGATCTCCATGATTACAGGCAAAATCATGGGATTGCGCTTGGTGGTCTTATACAGATAGCCGCTCAGATCGTTCTTAATGGCGGATTTGATGGTTGTCCAATCCTTTACACGCTTGCGACTGCAGCGTTCGATGGCTTCCATAGCCACCAACCGCAGTTCTTCCATCAGTTCCTCAGATTCCTTCACATAGATAAATCCACGGGTGATAATATCCGGACCTGTGATGATAGAACCGTCCTGGGCGGAGATATTGACGCAGACAACCAGCATACCGTCCTGTGCTAAATGCTTGCGGTCACGCAGTACCACAGAGCCTACATCACCTACACCGGTACCATCTACGAATACCTTGCCGGCTGCCACCGTGCCGCTGATCTTGCAGCTTCTGGGGGATAGCTCGATCACATTGCCGATCTCGGCGATGCGCACATTTTTGGCAGGTGTGCCAGTCATAGTGGCAAGCTTGCCGTGAATCTGCAGATGACGCTGCTCGCCGTGGACAGGAATAAAGAATTTGGGCTTACAAAGGGCATGTATGATCTTCAGTTCTTCCTGGCAGGCGTGGCCGGATACATGCAGACCCTCACTCTTTTCGTAGACCACCTCTGCACCCTTGCGATACAGCTCATTGATGATCTTGGAAACGGCTTTTTCGTTGCCGGGGATCGCAGACGCGGAAATAATGATCCGGTCGCCGGAAACGATATCCACCTGCTTGTGGGTGGAGAAAGCCATGCGGTATAGGGCGGACATATTCTCGCCCTGAGAACCTGTGGATACAATCACGATCTTGTTCTTGGGCAGACTCTTGATCGCACCAAGATCCACCAGCATACCGGATGGGATCTTAATATAACCCAGATCCTGGGCAACCTTCAGCATATTTTCCATGCTGCGACCGGTAACCGCAACCTTTCTGCCATAGCGCTGTGCGGTGGCCAGAACGGCCTGGATGCGGTGCATATTAGAGGCGAAGGTGGTAACAATGATTCGCTGATCGCAGTTCTTAAACTGACGATCCAGACTTTCTGCGACCACATTTTCACTGGGGGTGTAGCCAGCGCGTTCCACGTTGGTGGAATCGGCCATTAAAGCCAGCACTCCGTTATTGCCCAGTTCGCCCAGACGAGCCAAATCGGTCATGCCGTCTTTTGCGGTGGGATCGATCTTAAAGTCGCCGGTCATGACCACTGTGCCTGCAGGGGTGTGGATGGCAAAGGCTGCAGCATCGGCAATAGAGTGGTTCACATGGATAAATTCTACAGAGAAGCAACCGGCACGTACCACGTCACCGGGCTTGTGAGTTACCAGCTTCACCACGTCGGTGAGCCGATGTTCTTCCAGTTTCAGACGGATCAGACCGCAGGTCATGGCAGTACCATGGATGGGACATACCACCTGTTGCATACAGTAGGGAATAGAGCCGATGTGATCTTCGTGACCGTGGGTAATGAACATACCGCGCAGCTTTTTGGCATTCTGAACCAGATAGGTGAAATCCGGAATCACCAGATCCACACCGTACATATCTTCTTCGGGAAAGCCAACACCGCAATCCACCACGATCATATCGTTGCCGTACTCCAGAACGGTCAGGTTTTTACCGATTTCGTCCAAACCGCCCAAGGGGATGATTTTTAGTTTATGAGCCAATGGTTATACTCCTTTCAGTTACAAAAAACATAGCAAAGCCGGCGACCGATTGCAGTATTTCGCGACCCTGTATCGTCGGAAATGAATGCCTATCGCCCGCTTGTGATATACAATTTAAGTTTGCCCGGGGCTGCCCACCCGGCACATTCTTAGATATTATAGCACAGGGGCCAAGAAAAGTATACAAAAATTTTTCATGGCTTTTCTACAGAGTTCATATTTTTAGGAAAAACCTGTTGCACCTTTGGAAATGATTTGCTATAATAAGATAATATTATGGATAGTATACCCATATTATGGGAGGTAAATAACATGAATAAAAAGCTTGGCCGTCTTATAAGACCCAATATGGCTTATTATTTTCTGTTTTCCGCCATATTTCCTGTGGCGGCATTTGTGCTGCGACAGTATTTGTTGGCAGCCATTGGCGCCGGTGCTACCTTTGCCGCATTGTTGATTTTTCTGCTGGTCAGCAATCACCGCAGAAAACGGATCGTAGAGTATGTCCGAAGCAATCTGGATCAGATGAGCGGTGCGGAGGGTACAGTAAGCCCGTTCCCCACAGTTGTGATCCGTTTGGATGATGAGGGAATCCTGGTGGCCAATGATGCATTCGTTCGCCTTACCGGTTTCCAGGACGTGTTGAAGCAGCGTCTTGTGCAGGATTATTTCCCCGGCTTTAAGACTGATTGGCTGGTAGAAGGCAAGCATGAGTATCCTTACGACGTCAGTTGGGAAAAGCGCCGCTATCGTGTGTATGGTTCTGTGGTGCAGGCAGATGATCCCAAGGAAACCAAGCTGGCTGTTCTGCATTTTGCGGATCTGACAGAGCTGTACCAGGTTCGGGATGAGTATATTCGTTCCCGTCCTGTGGTTTCCATCATTCTCATTGATAACTATGAGGAACTGACCAAGAACCTCACAGAATCTGCCATCTCTAATCTGAATGCAAAGATCAACGATGCCATTACCCGTTGGACGGATAATTTCCATGGTATGCTTCGAAAGACTGAGCGCAACCGCTATTTGTTTGTATTTGAGAAGCGGGATCTGCAGTGGGCGAAGAAGGAGAAGTTCTCCATTCTGGAGGAGATCCATGAGATCACTAATCCTTCCGGTCTGCCGGCATCCATTTCCTTCGGCTTGGGTGTGGAAGGCGCTAACTTTGAAGAAGCCTATGACTTTGCGGCTTTGGCGATTGAGATGTCTTTGAGCCGTGGCGGTGATCAGGCGGTTATTAAGGATCGTTTGAACTTTGAGTTCTTTGGCGGTCGTACTAAGGAAGCTGACCATCGCAGTAAGGTTCGTTCCCGTGTGACAGCCAATTCTTTAATGGAACTGATCGGTCAGAGTAGCAAGGTGTTTATTATGGGACATCGGGATGCAGACCTGGATGCAGTTGGTGCAGCTATGGGCGTGGCCTGTTTGTGCCGTAAGAAGAACAAGCAATTCCATATTGTATTGGATAAAGAGAAAAATGCTTGTCCTGGGTTTGTCCGTGAGATCATGCAGACTCCGGAATATAAGAACGCTTTTATTTCCGGACAGGATGCTATGGTTATGCTGGATAACCGCAGTACCTTGATCGTTGTGGATACCAACCGTCCCGACCAAGTGGAGAGCAAACAGCTTTTAGAGGCTGCTCCTAGGGTCTGTGTGGTGGATCACCATCGTCGTGCGGCGGATTATATTAGCCCGGTGGATGTAAACCTCCATGAGCCCTATGCGTCCTCTGCTTCTGAACTGGTCACAGAACTGATGCAGTATGCGGTGGAAAAGCGCAATGTGCTCCCCATTGAGGCTAAGGCGCTGCTGGCAGGTATTTTCCTGGATACCAAGAGCTTTAACGTCCGTACCGGTGAGCGTACCTTCGAGGCTGCTGCCTTCCTGCGTCTGCTGGGCGCAGATACGGTGGAGGTTAAGATGCTGCTGCAGAATAACTATGAGGACACCATGGCCAAGTTTGAAATTATGAAGGCCGCTAAGCAGCATGGCACCTATCCGTATATTGCCATTGCAGCTTTGGATCATCCAACCACTCGTGTGTTGGCAGCCCAGGCTGCTGACGACCTGTTGAACATTGCCGGTATTACCGCTTCCTTTGTCATGTATCCCGATGAAGGTCGTGTAATCGTATCCGCTCGTTCCATAGGCGATGTGAATGTGCAGATGATTCTGGAATATTTAGGCGGTGGCGGCAACACAGCTACCGCAGGCGCACAGGTTCAGCACAGCACCGTAGAACGGGTGCTGTTCATGCTGGACGAAGCCATTGATAACTACTATGAAGCGTAAGGAGTGCTGATTTATGAAAGTGATTTTAACTCAAGATGTGAAGGGCAAGGGCAAGAAGGGTCAGATGTTGGAGATTTCTGACGGCTACGCAAGAAATTTCCTGCTGCCCAGAAAGTTGGCTGTAGAGGCTACTGCCGATGCCATTAACACCATGCGTATGAATGATAAGGCTGCTGCTGAGAAGGCAGCAAAGGAGCGTGCAGAGGCAGTGGAGATCTCCCGACGTCTGCGTGAGATGACCCTGGTGGTTACCGCCAAGGGTGGTGGCGCAGGTCGTCTGTTTGGTTCTGTGACCAACCAGGAAATTGCAGATTCTTTGAAGGCAAAGACCGGTATTGCGCTGGATAAGCGTAAGATCGTTCTGTCTGATCCCATTAAGAGCGTAGGCACTTACACGGTGACCTGCAAGCTGGGTTACGAGATCAGTGCGCCCCTGACTGTTAAGATCGAAGAGGCCTAAAAAAGGAGAGTTACCAATGGAGGAATTGCACCAAGGCAGACATGTGCCCCAATCCCTGGAGGCAGAACAGTCTGTACTGGGCTCTATTCTGATCGACAGCCGGTGCGTTCCGGATGTGATCGGAATCCTTCGCCCGGAGGATTTTTATTTAGAGCAAAACCGGGAAATCTATGAAACTATCTACACCATGTTCAATTTCTCTGAGACCATCGACCTGGTCACAGTATTGAACAAGATGCGTGAGCAGGGTGTGTATCACGATAATTCCCGGGACTATATTATGCAGCTGATGGAGATCACTCCCACAGCTGCCAATGTAAAACGCTATGCAAAGATCGTCAAGGACATGGCTATGCTCCGTGGCTTGGCAGATGCCAGTTCGGATATTACCGAGTCCGTGTTTGCCCAGGAGGGCACACCGGAGGAGTTGCTGGAGAATGCTGAAAAGAAGATTTTTGCTCTGCGTAAGGGTGAGAACCGAGATTCTTTGCAGCATATCGGTGTGGTATTGCATCGTGTGTTTGACCACTTGGGCGAACTGGCTGAATCGGATTCCAATATTCCCGGTATTTCCACCGGCTTAATGGATCTGGACCGCCAGATCAATGGTCTGAATAAATCTGACCTGGTGCTGGTTGCGGCACGTCCCGCTATGGGTAAGACCGCATTTGCGCTGAACTTGTGTTTGAATGTTGCCAAGAAGAGCAAAAAGACCGTAGCGGTATTTTCTTTGGAAATGTCCTGTGATCAGCTGGCCATGCGTCTGCTTTCCATGGAAAGTTATGTGGATGGTAAGAAGTTGGCTACAGGTAAACTGACCGAAGATGAGTGGCAGAAGATCACCATGGCCTCTGTGGCATTGAGCCAGACGGATATTCGTGTGGATGATAATCCTTCCATTACGGTGGGTGAAATGAATGCAAAGTGTCGTCGTTTGGGCGACTCTTTGGGTCTTGTGATCATCGACTACCTGCAGCTGATGAATGGCTCCGGTTATGGCAAGGGCGATAGCCGTGTGAACGTGGTTAGTGAAATTTCCCGGTCTTTGAAGATTATGGCCAAGGAACTGAATGTGCCTGTGGTGTGCTTGAGTCAGTTGTCCCGTGGTCCGGAAAGCCGTACTGATAAGCGTCCCATGCTGTCTGACTTGCGTGAATCCGGCGCTATCGAGCAGGATGCTGATTCGGTTATGTTCCTGTATCGTGACGAATATTATAATCCGAACTCCGAGGATAAGGGTATTGCCGAGTGTATCGTTTCCAAGAACCGTCATGGCGAAGTGGGTACGGTAAAGCTTCAATGGCTGCCCCAGTACCAGACCTTCGCAGACCGGGAGTGGAAGCATGCTGAATAAGCTGTTGCAATTTATCCGGCAGTATGATTTGGTGCAGAGCGGAGATCGGGTGATTTGTGCGGTGTCCGGCGGTGCAGACTCCATGGCACTACTGTGGGGTATGTATCTTGCCAAAGACCGTCTGCAGATTCAGCTGGCTGCGGCGCATTATCATCATGGCCTCCGTGGGGAAGAATCTGATCGGGATGCGAACTTTGTGGCAGAGTTTTGTGACCGCTTTGAGATTCCCTTGTATATGGAGAAGGGGCAGGTTACTGCCGGCAAGAAAGGCCTGGAAGCCGCTGCACGGGATGCCCGATATGGTTTTTTTGAGACCCTGCCGGGAAAGATCGCCACAGCCCATACCGCAGACGATAATGCCGAAACGGTGCTTATGCACATGGTGCGTGGTACGGGACTGAAGGGATTAGGTGGCATTGCCCCTGTCCGTGGCAAGTTGATTCGTCCCATGTTGGAGATCACTAGGCAAGAGATATTGGACTTCTTGCAGGAGTATCATATTTCCTATATCACCGACAGCAGTAATCTGGAGGATGCCTTCCTGCGTAACCGCTTGCGTCACCACGTGATGCCTTTATTAAAGGAAGAAAATCCCCGGTTTGCTTCTAATATGTCTGCTATGGCTCTTCGCCTGCGGCAGGATGAGCAGACCCTTTCCCAAGGTGTCCGGCTTACCAATGCTGTGTCTGATCTGAAATCCATGGAGCCGGCACATCGTAGCCGTGCTTTGGTGAGTCTGTTGGAGGGCTTTGGTGTAAAAGAACCTAGCGCAGAGCATATTGCCATGGCAGAAAGTTTGGTGTTTTCTCAAAATCCTTCTGCCAGAGCTAATTTTCCGGGGAGTGTGATTATCGCCCGGAATTATGAGGTGCTGGAGAGGGTTATTGCTACGGAGGATCTAGGGGAGATTCCTTTAGGTTGTCCTGGACAGATCCTTGTGGGAGATGTGCTGGTGATATGCACACCTGCGACAGAACCCATGTTTACTACCCAGTGTTTTACAGTACAGCCTGTTGGACAGGTGATAATTCGTAGCCGAAAAGCCGGTGACAGGATTCGTCTTGCCGGTGGCACAAAAAAACTCAAGGAATTGATGATCGATCGTAAGATTCCGGCTAATATGCGATCTCAAATTCCTGTGATCGCTGATGAAAAAGGCATATTAGGTGTTTATGGCATCGGTGCCAATCTGGATAGAGTATCTCCCAGTGGCATTACGATCTGTTTTGAAAAGAGATAGAGAAAAGGAGAATCCATCATGCATCAGGATATCAAGAAAGTATTGTACACAGAAGAGCAGATCCAGAACAAAATCAAGGAGCTGGCAGCCGTTCTCACAGAGGAATATCGGGGTAAGAATCCTATCTTTGTGGGTGTTATGAAAGGTGTTGTGCTGTTTTTCGCGGACATGGTTAAGCGGATTGACACACCGTGCCAGATTGATTTTATGTGGCTTTCCTCCTATGCCGGCACTGGTTCTACCGGTAATTTGATCGTCAAGCGTGACGTTTCTGCGAATCTGAAGGGTCGCCATGTGGTGATCCTGGAGGATATTTATGATACCGGTCGCTCCTTGACCTTTGTACGGGATCACTTGCTGAGCAAGGAACCTGCTTCTGTGAAGATTTGTACATTACTGGATAAGCCTGAAGGCCGTCTGCCCGGCATCACCCTGGAGGCAGACTATGTGGGTTATGAGATTCCCAATGAATTTGTTGTGGGCTATGGTTTGGACTACAATGAATATTATCGCAATTTGCCCTATATTGGTATTTTGAAGTCTGAGGTCTACGAAAAGTAATCCTCCGGCTGTGAAGGAGACATTCCGTGAAAAGAAGATTTAATTTTGGTACGATTTTGTATGTTGGCCTGCTGATCCTATTGTTTTCCTGGATGCTGGGTCTGTTCGGCGGAGATGGCGATACGCTAAAATACTCTGATGTGATTGCACAGTTTGAACAGGAGAACGTTTCTTCCTTTGTGGTGGATGGAGATACCATTACCATGAAGCTGCATAAGGCACAGGATGGAAAGAACGAGTTGTCCGCAGTTCTGGCTGATCCGGAGGGCTTCCACGAGGAAATGCGTCCTTTGCTGCAGGCACAGAAGGAAAAGGGTGTTCTGAAGGACTATGATTTTAAGCCCCAGGAAGGCCTTTCTCCCTACGATTTCGTTTTCCCCATTATCATTGCCGGTGTGGTGATTCTGTTCCTGTGGGTTATTCTCATGGGTAGAGCAGGGAAGTCTAACCCCATGTCAAACTTCGGCAAGGCTCGAGTTATGCAGGGCGCTCATGGAAAGCCGGTTACCTTCGAGGATGTGGCAGGCATGGACGAGGAAAAGCAGGAGCTGCGTGAAGTGGTGGATTTCCTGCGTAACCCCGAAAAATTCACCAAGATCGGTGCAAAGATTCCCCATGGCATCCTAATGGCAGGCCCTCCCGGTACCGGTAAGACTTTGCTTGCAAAGGCTGCTGCCGGTGAAGCCGGTGTCCAGTTCCTGTCTATCTCCGGTTCTGACTTTATGGAGATGTATGTGGGTGTGGGTGCAAGCCGTGTTCGTGACCTGTTTGAACAGGCAAAGCGTGTGGCGCCTTCCATTATTTTCATTGACGAAATTGACGCCGTTGGTCGTAAGCGTGGTTCCGGTATGGGCGGCGGTCATGATGAAAGAGAGCAGACGTTGAACCAGTTGCTGGTGGAGATGGATGGCTTTAGCAAAACCGAGGGCGTAATCGTTCTGGCAGCTACCAACCGTCCCGATATTCTGGATCCGGCTTTGCTCCGTCCCGGTCGATTTGACCGACAGATCCACGTGGGTAAGCCCGATGTCAAGGGTCGTGAGGAGATTCTCCGTGTCCATGCCAAGGGTAAAAACCTGGATGATTCTGTGGATCTAAAGATCATTGCCCGTGCGACTGCAGGTTTCACCGGTGCAGATCTGAGCAATCTGCTCAATGAGGCTGCTATTCTGGCGGCTCGTAGCGACAGACCTGCTTTGAGTATGCAGGATCTGAACGAAGCTATTATGAAGATTATGGCTGGTCCTGAGAAGCGTTCTCATGTAAAGTCCCGTCGGGATCTGCAGACCACGGCTATTCACGAAGCCGGTCACGCAGTTGCTATGTATGTACTCCCCACCCAGGAGGATGTGCGTCACATTTCCATCATTCCCAGAGGTCGTTCTTTGGGCGCTACCTGGTATTTGCCCAAGGGTGATACCTCTAACTTGACACGTAACGAGATGTACGAGAATATTGTCAGCTTGTTAGCCGGTCGTGTGGCAGAGGCTATGTTCATCGGTGATATTTCCGTGGGTGCTGCCAATGATATCGACCGTGCTTCTTCTCTGGCGCGTGATATGGTGGCTCGCTACGGTATGTGCGAGAAATTGGGCACAGTATCTTATATCAGCGATGATGAGATCTTTGTGGGTCGTGATTTTGAAAAGACCAAGAGCTATTCTGAGAAGGTTGCCGGTACTATCGACGATGAGGTGAAGGCCTTGATCGACCAGGCTTATGCCCAGTGTAAGCAGATTTTGACCGATCATACTGAGAAACTGAAGCAGGTGGTAAAATTCCTGCTGGAGCACGAATCCATGTCCGGTACCCAGTTTGCCCAGTGCATGGAAGGTAAGCCCATCGAGGATGCCTCTGACACGGTTATGTTTGACGGCTTCGACAGCGAAGAATAAAAAGAATACCCCATCGATTCTACAGGATCGGTGGGGTGTTTTTGATCAACGGTGAGATTTTTTGCTTTTTTATAAAATTTCAGTTTGACTTAAGCCTTGTGTTGTAAGATAATAAAAAAACACAGGAGGGCGACCATGAAAATTTTGATTATTGAGGACGAAAAGCTTCTGGCAGATTCTTTGCAGGATATGCTGGAGAAAAAAGGTTTTGAAGTCCAGGTTGTATATGATGGCGAATCCGGTGCAGAATATGCCGAATTGGGCATTTACGATCTGCTGATTCTGGATGTGATGATGCCTAAGATGGATGGCTATGAAGTGGCTCGCCAGGTTCGCAGTAAGCGCTGCAGCACCCCCATTTTGATGCTCACCGCCAAGTCTGCTTTGGAAGATCGGATCATGGGTTTGAATGCCGGTGCAGACTATTACCTAACAAAACCCTTTGATTCCCGGGAACTGATGGCTTGCATCAATGCGTTGCTTCGCCGCCAGGGCAATCAAGTGGACGAACTGAGCTATGGTAATACCGCGTTGGATCTGGCATCCTGTATGTTGATCTGCGGAGAAAACAGCGTGCGTCTCTCTGCTAGAGAATTTGATGTCCTGCGGTTTATGCTTCAGAATAAGGGACGTAATTTGTCCAAGGAAATGATTTTGGCTAAGGTTTGGGGCTATGACTCCAATGCGGTTGAAAATCATGTGGAGGTCTATGTGGGCTTCCTGCGTAAAAAATTAGCCAGCATCGGCTCTGATTTGCGAATCGTAGCCATTCGTAGATTGGGCTATCATTTGGAGGTGGAAGGCGATGCTGAAAAAGCTTCGCAATAAGTTTATATGGATCACAATGTGTATCGTCACGGCCTTGCTGGTGACGATCTTTACATTGCAGTATCAGATGACGGTGATGAATCTGGATCAACGAGCCGATGGATTTTTGCGTGCGCTGTCTAATTCAGCGGAAAAACCCAGCGCCATTTTTGAAGAGCAGGATGTTGGATTACCTTACATTCTGATCCAGGTTTCTCCTCGTGGTGAAATTTTGGCATCCGGTGTTACCAGCTATAACCTTAATGATAAGGAATTTGTGTATGATCTGATCAGACAGGTGTTTTCCTATGGCGATCAATGGGGTGAACTGGAAGATCTGAACCTGCGTTTTTATCGCAATACATCTAAAACCGGTGAATGTGTTGCCATGGTGGATGTTTCCAGCCATAGTAATACTCTGGAGAACCTGTTTTATACCAGCCTGGGTATTGGATTAGCATGCTTAGCTGGATTCTTTGTAATCAGTATTCTGCTGGCGCGATGGGCTGTGAAGCCTGTGGAGAAGGCATGGCAGGCGCAAAAACAATTCATATCCGATGCCTCCCATGAGTTAAAAACGCCACTGACGGTGATTATGAGCAATGCAGAGCTATTACAAGAACCCCTGAATGAGGAAGAACGAACTCGTTATGCACAGAATGTCCAGGTGATGGCTACCCGTATGCGAGGACTTACTCAGGGTATGCTTGAGCTGGCTCGGGTGGATAACGGCCAGGTGCAGAAAAGCTTTACTACCCTGGATCTGAGCCGTCTGGTCAGTGATGCTGTGCTGCCCTTTGAGCCCACATTCTTTGAACGGGATATGGTGCTGGAGTCTCAGGTGACCGAGAATATTTCCGTGACCGGTAATGAGACCTATTTGCGTCAAGTGGTGGAAATCCTTCTGGAAAATGCACTGAAATACTCAGAGCCGGGCATGGTGCTTGTGAAGTTGGAACGCTACGGCAGAAATCAATGCGTGCTGTCTGTTGCTAATCCCGGTGCGCCGATTCCTAAGGAAGAGTATTCGCAAATCTTCGAGCGATTCTATCGTGAGGATAAGGCTAGAACCGGATCGGAAGGATTTGGCTTGGGTCTGGCCATTGCAAAAAGTACCGTGGAAGAACACAAGGGTAAAATCTGGGTGCAAAGCAATGAATACGGTAATTGCTTCTTCGTTCTTTTACCAATTAACTAGGAAAAGGGCTGTTGCGTCTTGCAACAGCCCTTTGTGTTTTACAGCAGGGGAATACCGGCTTTTTCGCAGGTATCCAAAGTGTTTTGATCCCAAATGCTGGATTGAACCTCGCCAATGTGGGCGCAGCCCATCATGAGCATAGCCAATCGGGATTGGCCGATACCACCGCCAATGGTCAGCGGCAGCTCGTTGTTGAGCAGCATTTTGTGGAAGGGGAGTTCCCGACGGTCATTGCAGCCCGCAACGGTCAACTGACGATCCAGAGAGTCTGCATCTACACGGATACCCATGGAGGAGATCTCCAATGCACGATCCAATACATCGTTCCAGAAGAAGATGTCGCAGTTTAGCTGCCAATCGTCATAGTCCGGCGCACGTCCGTCATGGGGCTTGCCGGAGCGAAGCTTTTCACCGATCTGCATAATACAGGCGGTGCGATGCTCACGGACAAAGGCCTTCTCACGCTCAGAGCCGGTAAGATCCGGATACAGATCTTCCAGTTCTTGGGTGGTGATAAATGTCACCTGGGGATCCAGCTTGGTGATCAGCTGAGGGAAACGCACGTGCAGACGATCATTGGTATTGCAAATGGCCTTCACAATGGCATTGACGATCAATTTTAGATAGTCCAGATTGCGATTCTGGGGGGTGATAATCTTCTCCCAGTCCCACTGGTCTACATAGATAGAATGGATGTTGTCCAGCTCTTCATCACGACGGATTGCGTTCATATCGGTGTACAGACCATTACCTACGCTGAAGCCGTAGCGCTTCAAGGCCAGACGCTTCCATTTTGCCAGGGAGTGTACCACCTGTGCGTAATTGTTCACGGCGGGAACATCAAAGGAGACGGGTCGCTCCACACCGCTGAGGTTATCGTTCAGACCGGAGTCCTCAGTAACGAACAAAGGTGCAGAGACACGCTTTAGGTTCAGCGCACCGGAAAATTCCTCCTGGAACGTGGATTTGATAAATGCAATGGCCCGTTGGGTGTCGTATGCATCCAGTACAGGACGATAGCCCTCGGGAATATAGATCTTGTTCATGGTTATTGCCACCTTATGTAAATATAGACTCTATTGTACATATTTTTTTCATAAAATCAAGTATAAAAGGCTGCCCTAAGGCAGCCTTTTGTAGATTTAGAAGCCCCAGCCGGGGAAGAGACCTTCATAACCGGAGATTTTTTGTTCTTCTTTCTGGGTGTTTTGCACCTGCTCACCAACAGTCAGAGTTAGCTCAATGGTCTGTCCGACTCTATAAACCGTCAGCTTCATGGTGTCGCCGGGTTTGCAGTTGCGAACAATTGCCACCAGTTCGGAACTACCGGAGATTTCTTCGCCATTTACATGGGTAATAATGTCGTTGAGTTTCAATCCGGCCTGTTCAGAGGGGCTGTCAACGACGATCTCACGAACGGATGCACCCTTGGGTAAACCGTATCCCTGGCTTTCTTCGCTGACATCCGCTACAGAAACGCCGATATAAGGCTTGGCATAGTATCCCTTTTCCATAATGCTGGTAATAATACCTCTCACATCATCAATGGGAATGGCAAAGCCGATGTTATCGATGGAAGCCTCACCGTAGGAAGAACTGGAATATTTAGCGTTGGTGATACCAACCACTTCACCGTACATGTTAAACAATGCACCACCGGAGTTACCGGAGTTAATGGCGCAGTCGGTTTGAATCAGAGACATGGTAATGCCGTTGGACATGGTCACGTCCCGATTTAATGCGCTGACAGTACCCTTGGTCAGAGAGAAAGTCAGTTCGCCCAGCGGATTACCAATGGCAACCACATCGTCGCCTACGTGCATACTGCTGGACTTACCCAGAATCACAGGCTGCAAACCGGTGGCTTCTACCTTCAAAATAGCCAAGTCGTTACTTTCATCATAGCCAACCAGCTTTGCATTATATTCCGTACCGTCGTACATGGCAACGGAAATGGAATCGGAGTCCTCAATGACGTGATGATTGGTGATGATATAACCGTCCTCAGAGATGATAAAACCGGAACCGGAGGCTGCGGAGGTACTCTGGTAGCCCCAGTAGTTGGTGGTGATGGAGGTGGTAATACCGACCGTGGAGTTCACGTAGGTAGCATAAACCTCGGCTGCAGTGAGTACCTTGCCGGTTTCGACCTTCTCGGGGGTAATTACGACAGGTTGATGCTCACCTTCCAGAATTACGCTGTTACCGGGGTTGGTAGGTGCGGAAGAATTGGATTGTGTAGCTTCTGTAGAAGCCAGGTTGCTATAGATGGCTGCACCAAGAACACCGCCGATCAAGCTGATACAAAGGCAAAGTGCGATGATGCCAATCCATTTTCCTGCACCACTCTTTTTCTTAGGGGGAGTGGGTGTGTGGACAGGGGGGGTATATCTGGGAGTAGAATACACCGGAGGTTGATATGCGGTAGTGCATTCATAGGGATTTACGGGCGGTACCACAGGGGGTACTACGGGAGTGGGTTCTGCCGGAGGTACAACCGGATTGGTTTCTTCAACAAAAGTTCCTGCGGGCTGAAAAGGTACATCATTCACAGGAGGATTCATATGCATGTTATTTTCCTCAGGGTACATGTTTTTATCTCCTTTCGAGGTTTTCTGGGGGCATTATACTGTATGGTGCTGAAATCTTACTGAAAAAATATTATGTCCTATAATTTTCCTGGTATACTGGAAATCAGCGTTATTAGCCTAAGATCATTTCGCCAAAATCCTGGGGTCTATGAAAATCCGGGGCAGGGGATGTGCTGGGATTCCAGGTTAGATAATGGGGATTCACGGTTTTATCACCACATTTGTAGCAATTGGCGCGGATAACAGCATTTTTCTTCAACCGGAGATTGGGGAAGAATAACTGCATAAAAGAAAGAGGAATTTTATAAAACAGTTCCCATCCGTCCTCGGTTGTATTTGCATGAAAATCAAAGAGTTCCACAGCGTCCTTAGGCTGCAGGCGCATAGCATGGTCTCTGCCGGTGCGGATTCCCAAATACAGGCAGCCGTTCATATTCCACTCAAAGTTGAAATATCTGGAGTCATCACTTTGGGGAGCAAAGAAAAACTCCATGCAGCTATCCTCGCAAACTTGTGCAAGGGGAGACTGATGTGCAGCTAAGATATTGGCCTCGGTTGCCTTCTGATGGACATAAATCGCAGAATCGTCATAGCAGATCTGCTGGGTCATAGAAATGCCGTAATCGGGCAGCCAGGGGGAATGGTTGACTTCTAAAACAGGGATCTGTTCCCAGGTCTGCTGGGGTGCGTAAACAATGGTGTAACTGTTCATTATGTATTCTCCGTTGTTATTTTAATGGAAAAACGAGAGTCAAAGCAGTAAACCTTGGCTCTCGTTTTGATATGGGCATTGTAAGCAACGCCCTGTTGGTGGAGCCGAGGGGAATCGAACCCCTGTCCGAAAGCAACTTGGAAGGAACTTCTCCGGGTGCAGTTTGTTATTTACATTCCCTTACTCGGACGAGAACAAACACCCTGCCGAGTTTAGTAGCTTCATGATGCATGGTACACGCAAAGCTTAGTGTACGCACGGACTCCACTTCGATCACACCCTAGCCCGGCTCGTGGACCTTCCGGGGAGGATGGGCGCCTAATTAGGCAGCCAGAGCAACAGTATTGTTGTCAGTTAAATTTAAAAGTTACCCGTTTTATCGTGGTCAGGCGCCACGACCCGCTATTCCAGCCTCACTACCCCCGTCGAAACCAGTACGGCCCCGTATAGATAGTAGGGATTGGTGGGATGGTATCTATCCCACCAATGATAGGATCTTAGAATCTGCCGTAAGGATCGGCCAGTTTGTTGGGTTCGGGGTAGGTCTCACCGTGCGTATCAACGGTGATGGAAACAATCTTCTGCTCGGTCACAGGGCGATCTTGCATACCGGTCTTGGTGGAAGCAATGGCATCCACAACCTCCAAGCCTGCAGTTACCTTGCCGAATGCGGCATACTGGCCATCCAGATGCTTGGCATCCTGGTGCATGATGAAGAACTGAGAGCCGGCGGAGTTGGGGCTCTGAGAACGAGCCATGCTGAGTACACCACGCTTATGGCGCAGATCGTTCTTGATACCATTGAAGAAGAATTCGCCCTTAATGCAATAGCCGGGACCACCCATGCCGGTGCCGTCGGGGCAACCGCCCTGGATCATAAATCCGGGGATGACACGGTGGAAGATCAGACCATCATAGTAATTATGATTGGCAAGATCAATGAAATTATACACGCTCTGAGGTGCGATTTCCGGATACAGCTCGCCTTCGATAACGCCGCCGTTTTCCATAGTGATTTTAAACGTAGGATTCATGTTAATATCTCTCCTTCATTGCACGGTCGATTTGACGCTTTGCATCTCGTTCGGCCGCAGATTGTCGTTTGTCATATAGTTTTTTACCCTTGCACAGACCAATTTTGATCTTCACAAGGCTGCCTTTGAAATACACAGATAAGGGGATCAAGGAATATCCGTCCTGCTTGACCTTGCCAAACAAACGCATGATCTCACGTTTGTGCATGAGAAGTCTGCGTGGTCTGCGAGGATCTTTGTTGAAAATATTACCGTGATCATAGGGTGAAATGTGCATTTGGTTTACGAGCAATTGACCATCCTTGATGCCACACCAGGCATCCTTCAGATTTAATGTACCTTGCCGAATGGATTTCACTTCTGTGCCGCATAGCTCGATACCGGCTTCCATTTCTTCTTCCACGAAATACTCGTGGTATGCTTCCCGATTTCTTGCCATGACTTTGATGCTGGACTTTTCCAAATGCTCACCCCCCTTGAACTTGCTTATTGTATTATACCATGATTGTCAAGCTATCCAAACAGAAATTCTTCCAGTTCTTTCGGGGAAGAAAAACTGTAATCACACAGATTCTGCATTTCCTGAGCTAATTTGGGGAAATCCAATTTGCTCCAGCCTGCAAAACCGGATGCGACCCCGGCATCATGGGCCATTTGCCACCCTAATTTCATATCATCCAGCATTAAAATGTCACTGGGGGATAACTGAAATTGTTCCATAATATGGGTAAGGGCATAGGTGTTAGGTTTTCTCAGATGAGAAGGAAGATCGTTGTCATAGATCGCATCCGGTAGAAAACCAACGTAGTGCATAAAATCACGTTCAATAATCTCTCTGGTTGACAGGGAAGACACGCACACAATGCCGCCCTGATCTTTGTGCTTTTGAATTACTGCATCCATGCCTTCGCACAGAGCCGGAATATTCACTCTGGAATATGCCTTCCATCCTGTATATTCTTCCAATAATTCTTCATCTGTAAAACCCCACTTTTGTCGGCACATATCTGCAAAGACCATGTTGTTGCAATCTGCTACATATTCTTCGTAGGATAAGGTTTTTCCGGGACGAATGCGCTCAATATGGTCACGGAAGTAAGGATATCCCATGGTCTTTTCGGTTTGCACAACGGTGTCGTCGTGATCCAGAACTAAACATTTAAATCTCATTATCAATTCTCCCTGTTGGGTGATTGACTATATTATACCAAATTTGATAGGAACTGGCAACGAAAAAGTTTCCTCTGGAAAATAATCGAAGGATGTAATATAATGATTCCAGAATCATTGGCTAAGGAGTGGACAGTATGTCTATTGTTACATTTTATCGAGGTGACCCCAATGCGCCCAAGACGACCCAGGGTGCCCATCTGGGCGCCAATGCCGTTATTACCTGTAATGGTAAATTGCTGTTAGAGAAGCGTAGAGATTGTGATCTGTGGGGTCTTGTGGGCGGCGGTGTTAAGAAGCAGGAAACACCCCTTCAGGCCATTGCCCGGGAAATACAGGAAGAATTGGGTTTGCGAATATCGCAGGAGCAATTCCGTAAACTGGCTGTATATGGAGAACCCGGCAGAATTGCCGCCTATCGAGATGGCAGTATTTGGCGCATGGTGATCGTGATCTATGGGCTGGAATTGCAGACCGAACCGGAAATGACCATCAGCGCAGAATCAAGGGATTTGAGATTCTTTTCCAAGGAAGAATTGAAGGATATTGAGATCGTAGTTACCCACAGTGATGTGGTGGATGATTGGTTTGTGAATATACCGTAAAATTATACAGGAAATGCAAATTATACTTGTATAAATGAATATTTTGTGTTATGATTATGCAGACGGTGCAGTATCCTAGTCGAAACTTCCGATTCCCAGGTAGGGCCTAAAAATCCTATGAAGGGCACATCGATGAAGTCCCTTGTGTCTGCTTTTTACGCCCAGTTTAGGGTGGATGCTGGGGGTTAAGGTTACCGGGCGCGCTTCAATGGCATGGAGCATCCGACCCGGTTTCCGCGGAGACCTGGTGTTGTGCGACGAAGTTGAGAACTCCAATATTTTGGAAGCCGCTTCGCGTACGAGCCTGGTATGAACCTGCAAGGCGGTGCACAGAATCGTGTGCTGTGTGCAGTGTAGCCTGCCTTGAGTGAGTATGCTGGGAAAGAGGACAAGCGTTCGATGTTGTGGCCAGACAACGGGCGTTATCGCTTCTGGAAATCATCCTTGCAAAAGAGGCTAAGGACCGGTTTGTTTTGTGGTGGAAAACACCTAGGCTGTCAGAAATGGGCAGACAGGGGATTACAGTACGGACTAAGTGGCAATCGGGTACTCATTATTTTGGCAACACTTGAGCGGTCGAATGAAACGGGAACGGCCTGCGCGGCAACGGCAGGTTTTGACCGGTGAAAAACAACCCGACCTAAGCCGTAAGATTTATCCTGTCTGTTACCGTTATTATTTGAAAAAGGGGATAGGGAATTGTCCAAATCCGACCCAAGTTCCACGAAAAAGGAACGTAATAAAACTGTTCGTTGGGTTATCATTATTTTTCTGGTAACCATTTTTATTTCTGCGGTTATATCTTTTGCATCTACGGAACTGATGTCAGATAGCAGTATGACCGTGGCATTTATTATTTTGCTTGTTATTATCCTGTTGGGTATTTTGTTTGACGTGATCGGTGTGGCTGTTACATCTGCAGACGAAAAACCGTTCCATTCCATGGCCGCACATAAGGTCAATGGTGCGCAGGAGGCTATTAAGCTGCTGCGTAATACAGAAAAGGTCAGTACCATCTGCAACGATGTGATCGGCGATGTCTGTGGTGTTGTGTCCGGTTCAGCATCTGCTGCCATTGCGGCACAGGTTTTAGCAAAAGCTGACCTTACTTCTGCTGATATGGTGACTTTGCTGATGTCTGCTTTGGTTGCCGGCTTAACTGTGGGCGGAAAAGCTATCGGTAAGGTTTTTGCTGTGCATTCCTGCACGAAAATTGTTGAAAAGACCGGAAAGGTGATCTGGATGTTCGGCAACATTATTCGTGTGTTTCAGAAAAAGAAATAATAATAGTTAGGTTGTGATGCCTGTGTGTATCTTGGAATCCATCCATGGTCACGAGGATCTGGTTAAATTAGATGAAAAGCAACGCAAGCAGCTATGTGCAGAGATTCGAGAGTTTTTAATTTCTCGGGTCAGCCAAACCGGCGGACATGTTGCTTCTAACCTGGGCGTTGTTGAATTGACAGTTGCCTTAGAAACTGTGTTTAATACGAAAAATGACCGCTTGGTATTTGACGTCGGACATCAGTCTTATATTCATAAGCTTCTGACCGACCGCCAGGCGGACTTTTATAAATTACGTCAGTATGGTGGCATGGCAGGCTTCCCAAAACCCTCTGAAAGCCAGACCGATGCCTTTGTTGCCGGTCATGCATCCAGCTCTGTCTCCATTGCATTGGGTATGGCACGTGCCAGAACCCTTATGGGCGAAAAGTATCATGTGGTTTCCTTGCTGGGCGATGGTGCGGCTACTGGTGGTATGGCCTACGAAGGACTCAACGATGCCGCGGTGAGCGGTGAACCTTTGATTGTCATATTGAATGATAATGCAATGTCTATTGACCACAATGTGGGCGGTATGGCATCCCATTTAAGAAAACTGCGCACCAAGGAACGCTATCTGGGTATGAAGGAAAATTACCGCAAGGTAATGAATGCCATTCCCGGTGGCAAATTCGTGTTCCGTTTTACCCGTGCCATTAAGGATCGTCTGCGGCGCATGCTGATTCCTATGACCATTTTTGAGAGCATGGGCTTTACGTATCTTGGACCTGTGGATGGCCATGATACAGAGCATTTAATTATGCTGCTGCGTACTGCAAAGGAATTGAAACGTCCTGTGGTGCTTCATGTGCTGACCCAAAAGGGCAGAGGCTATGAGCCTGCCCAGAAGCATCCCAAGTTGTTCCATGGTATTGGAAAATTTGATCCTGAGACCGGCATTCCTTGTGCAAAAAGTCGGCATACATTCTCAGATACTTTGGGCGAGACATTGTGCCGAATTGCGGAAACAGAAAAGCGTCTGTGTGCAATTACTGCGGCCATGCCTGGTGGTACTGGCTTGTTGGACTTTAAAGAAAAGTATGCCCAAAGATTCTTTGATGTGGGCATTGCGGAGGAGCATGCGGTTTCTATGGCCGGTGGCTTAGCAAAACAGGGCATGATCCCGGTGGTGGCGCTGTATTCTACATTCCTGCAAAGAGCCTATGATATGATTCTTCAGGATATTTGTATGCTTGGTCTACATGTGGTATTTGCGGTGGATCGGGCAGGCCTGGTAGGTGAAGATGGCGAGACCCATCATGGTGTGTTTGATGTTGGCTTCCTGCGTCATGCGCCCAATATGCTGATTCTGTCTCCTGCAAGCCAGAATGAGTTTGGTCAGATGATGCAATGGGCCATTACGCAATATAACGGCCCGGTGGCGATTCGTTACCCGCGAGGTGCTGATCGGTCTTATACGGAGTCTGCATGGAAAAACGATCCCGAGGATTCCCTGGCTGTCCATACAGAGGGTAAGGATGCAGCAATCATTACCTATGGTACGATGTTGCAAAATGCCATGGACGCTGCTGCATTGTTGCAGACAGAAGGTAAGAATATTACCGTGATCCGGCTCATGAACCTGTCCAAACAGCCTGTGGATGCTTTGAAAGAAAAGCTAAGTGGCATTTCTCGTGTGTTTATTGCCGAGGAGATGGCCGCCAATTGCGGTGTTTCTCATGCTTTGGCATATTCTTTGCAGGATAAAAATATTTACGGATTGAACCTGGGCGACCAATATGTGCCTCACGGTTCTGTGGATCAACTGTATGCCCATTGCGGTTTGGATAGCCGTGCCATTGCGGATCGAATCTTGGAGGTGCTTGATCATGAAAATTAAAAAGAGATTGGATGTTCTTCTGGTCGAGCAAGGGCATGCAGATAATCGTACCAAGGCACAGGCTATTATTATGAGCGGACTTGTGTATGTCAATGGACAAAAGGCGGATAAACCCGGTGTTTCTTATGAAGAAACAGTGGAGATCGAGGTGCGTGGCGCTAGCTGTCCTTACGTGAGCCGTGGTGGCTTGAAGCTGGAAAAGGCACTGCGTGATTTTGGCGTAGATCCTACAGGCTATGTATGTAGCGATTCCGGCGCATCCACAGGCGGCTTCACAGATTGCTTGCTACAGCAAGGCGCCCGCAAGGTATTTGCTATTGACGTGGGATACGGTCAGCTGGATTATAAGATCCGAAACGACCCTCGTGTGGTGGTCATGGAGCGTACCAATGTGCGCTATGTGACCCCTGAGCAGTTGGGTGAGCCTTTGGATCTTTCTGTGATTGATGTAAGCTTTATTTCCTTGCGGATCGTGTTGCCGGTGGTAAAAACATTTCTAAAATCCACCGGTCAGGTTCTGTGCTTGATCAAGCCCCAGTTTGAGGCCGGCAAGGAAAAGGTTGGCAAAAAGGGTGTTGTGCGTGATCCTGCGGTGCATCAGGAGGTTTTGGATAATTTCGTGGAGTTGACCCGTGAAATTGGATTTACGATTCTGGGATTGACCTTCTCTCCCGTAAAAGGACCGGAAGGTAATATTGAATTTTTGGCACATCTGACCTTGGATAGCGATAAAGTCGGCATTGAGCCGGATACATCATCAGTGGTTGCCGGTGCACATGAAACATTAAAGGGGGGTCAAGGATGAAAAAAATCATACTGACACCAAATCCTTATCGGGATAAGAATTTTAATACTGTGCGCCAGGCTATGAAGATCCTCCAGGACTCCGGTCTGGAGGTGCGCCTGTGCCTGCCTTTTGAGGTAGACAGATCCTTTGATCTGCCTAAGGATCTTCGGTTTGCCAGATTGGATCGTGAGATCGCTACTGCAGATATGGTCATCTGCCTTGGTGGTGACGGTACTATTCTGCACATGGCAAAGGCGGCCACTCGCCATGGCATTCCTATTTTAGGTATTAACATTGGCACAATGGGCTTTATGGCAGAACTGGAAGCAGGGGAGTTAGATGCTCTTTCCCGGATTGCCGCAGGGGATTATACCATTGACAATCGTATGATGCTGGATGTGACCGTTCATCGTGACAGAGATATTATTTTCCACGACATATGTCTCAATGACGTGGTGGTTACCAAGGGTGCAGTTGCCCGTATTGTGCATCTGACGGTCAAGTGCGACCAGGTGCAAGCTATGGAATGTGGTGGCGATGGTGTGATTATTGCAACGCCTACCGGATCTACAGCTTACAGCCTGTCTGCCGGTGGCCCCATTGTTGAGCCGGATGCCGCCAGCATGGTGATTACACCTATTTGCTCCCACGATGTTGCAAGCCGTTGTATTGTTGCTTCTGATAAACGAGTGATTACTGTTGCACTCTCGGCGCACGCCCGTCGTAATGCATTCCTGTCTGCTGATGGTGGTAAATCCGTCCGCATGAATACTGGAGATGTTGCGACTATTAAAAGATCGCAGCTGGTTACCCAGTTGGTTCGTTTGAAAGACCGCAGTTTTTATGATGTGGTGAATTTGAAATTCAAGATTGGGTGAGGTATAGGCTATGAAGAGTCAAAGACAAGCGAAAATCATAGAAATTATCTCCACCCGAAATGTGGAGACCCAGGAGCAGCTTCTGGCAGCATTGCAGCAGGAGGGTTTCCGTGGGACACAGGCTACCATTTCCCGTGATATTAAAGAACTTCGCATTGTGAAGGAACTGACCAATATGGGTACGTATCGTTACGCCACTTCGGTGGCAGAAATGGACAGTTCTATTTCCGGTAGATTGAATACCATCTTCCGTGAGTGCGTAGTTAGTTTTGACTATGCGCAGAACATTATTGTGGTTCGCACATTGCCTGGTTTGGCATCTGCAGCCGGATCTGCCATTGACGGTATGAATCTGCATTCCGTTGTGGGTAGCCTTGCCGGTGATGATACGGTTATTGTCGTCATGCGGGATACCAATGCAGCTGCTGCGTTGTGTGGCGAAATTAAAAGCTTATTGAATTAACAGAAAGGAGGCCTGCAGAATGCTGAGTTTGTTGCATATTGAGAATATTGCGGTAATTGAATGTGCAGACATTTCCTTTGATGCAGGCTTCAACATTCTAACCGGTGAAACCGGTGCCGGTAAGTCCATCGTGATTGATGCCATTTCTGCGATCCTGGGCGAGCGAGCCTACAGGGATATGATTCGTACCGGAACCAATATGGCATCTGTACGTGCTGTATTTACAGATGTTCCGGAATTAGATTGGTTCGCAGAAAATGGTGTTCCTTATGATCCGGAGACCATCATCCAAAGAGATGTGTATCTGGATGGTAAAAATGTTTGCCGAGTCAATGGTACGCTGGTTACGGTTTCCATTTTGCGTAAACTGGGCATTCAACTGATCAACAT
The DNA here is from genome assembly GCA_017549125.1 of Oscillospiraceae bacterium. Taxonomy (GTDB): domain Bacteria; phylum Bacillota; class Clostridia; order Oscillospirales; family Oscillospiraceae; genus Faecousia. Next base: position 56,946 of record JAFYVL010000045.1, read on the forward strand.
TCACGGTCAGCATGATTCGGCTTCCTTGTTTGATGAGAATAATCACATGGAATTTCTGGATGCTTTTTCAGCAAACGAACAGCAGAAAGCAGCATATTTTGAGAAGTATAACGCTGTTTCTGCGTTGCGTCGTGAGATCGAACGGATGACCATGGATGAAAGCGAGAAACTCCGCCGTATGGAGACCTTGCGCTTTCAGATTCAAGAGATCGAGAAGGCTGAATTGCAGCCCGGCGAAGATGAAGAACTGGAAGACCGTAGAAAGATCCTGCAGAATGCCGAGAAATTATCAGACGGCATTAACACCGCTGTGGAATGTCTGTACGGCAGCGATGATACCGATGGCGCAGCGTCTTTACTTGCTGATGCGGAACGGGAATTGGCACGGCTGATTCGTTATACGGATACGTTTAGTGCGCTACATGACAAAGTTGCAGATCTTATGTACCAGGTTCAGGATGTGGCAGAGGAAGTGCGTGATGCCAGGGATGATCTGAGTTATTCCGCAGATGAACTGGAACAGATCGAAGCACGCTTGGATGTGATCCATCGACTTCGCAGAAAATATGGCGCTTCTTGCGATGATATCCTGGATTATTTGGAAAATGCCAAAAAAGAATTGGACGAGATCGAATTTGCCGACGATCATTTGGCACGGTTGAAGTTAAAATGTGAGACTGCTGAAAAGCATGCCTGGGATGCCGCCATTGCGCTTAGGGATACCCGTAAGGCTGGTGCTAAGATTTTGTCCGAGAAAATCTTGTCTGAATTGGCGCAGTTGGATATGCCCAGGGTGCAGTTCTCCTGCGAGTTTACGGAACTGGAACTGGGCGCAAATGGCGCTGATGCAGTTGCCTTTTATATGTCTGCCAATGCTGGTGAAGCCTTAAAGCCATTGAGTAAAGTTGCTTCCGGCGGTGAATTGGCCAGAATAATGCTGGCTATGAAAAATGTTTTGGCGGAACAGGATCACGTGTCCACGCTGATCTTTGACGAGGTGGATACCGGTGTCTCGGGTAGAGCCGCCCAAAAGGTAGCAGAAAAACTGCGGAGTGTGGCTAGAAATAAGCAGGTGTTGTGCGTGACGCATTTGCCCCAATTGGCCGCTTTGGCCAGCACCCATTTGCTAATTGCCAAAGAAGAACGGCAGGGCCGTACATATACTACGGTCACACCGCTGGATCTGGAAGGCAGAAAGCGAGAGCTTGCCCGAATTATTGGCGGCGCTCAGATTACAGAAAATACATTAAAGAGCGCAGAGGAAATGCTGACCTCTTGACAAATAGTGTGGTTTTTGCTAGTATATCCACAAATTAAACATATAACGCTTGGAAGGGAAATAGTAAACGGTTATTGCTTTTCAGAGAGTTGTCGGTTGGTGTGAGACAACAGGTAAGATCGGTTGAATACATCCCGGAGCGGCATTCTGAAATCATAGTAGGAAATGACGGGATCGCCCGTTACAGCGAAATGTGTTTGATAACACACTGAGGGTCATTCTGTGAGGAATGATCAAATCAGAGGTGGTACCGCGTAATTTACGCCCTCTGTCCTGTATGGGACAGAGGGTTTTATTTTTGGGAGGATATGAAAATGAAGCTTTATGACGAACTGGTTGCCCGTGGCTTGATTGCCCAGGTTACCAATGAAGAAGAAATCAGAGAGATGATCGATAACGGCAAGGCCACATTCTATATTGGCTTTGACCCTACAGCAGATTCCTTGCATGTAGGCCATTTCATGGCTCTGTGCTTGATGAAGCGTCTGCAGATGGCTGGTAACAAACCCATTGCGCTGATTGGTGGCGGCACCGCTATGATTGGTGACCCCTCCGGTCGTACCGACATGCGTTCCATGATGACTACAGAAACCATCGCACATAACTGCGAGTGCTTTAAGAAGCAGATGGAGCGTTTCATTGAGTTCGGTGAGGACAAGGCAAAGATGGTCAACAATGCCGATTGGCTGCTGGGTCTGAATTACGTGGATGTTCTGCGTGAGGTTGGTGCATGCTTCTCTGTTAACAATATGCTTCGGGCTGAGTGCTACAAGCAGCGTATGGAGAAGGGTCTGAGCTTCCTGGAGTTTAACTACATGATCATGCAGTCCTATGACTTCTATCATTTGTATCAGCACTATGGCTGTAATATGCAGTTTGGTGGCAATGACCAGTGGAGCAATATGCTGGGTGGTACGGAACTGATCCGTAAGAAGCTGAGCAAGGATGCTCATGCTATGACCATTACCTTGCTGCTGAATTCTGAAGGTAAGAAGATGGGCAAGACCGCATCCGGCGCAGTATGGCTGGATCCTAACAAGACTTCTCCCTTCGACTTCTATCAGTATTGGCGCAATGTGGAGGATGCAGACGTTCTCAAGTGCATCCGTATGCTGACCTTCCTGCCTCTGGAGCAGATCAATGAAATGGATAGCTGGGAAGGCTCTCAGCTGAATACTGCAAAAGAGATTCTGGCTTATGAACTGACCAAGCTGGTTCACGGTGAGGAAGAGGCAACAAAGGCACAGACTGCTGCAAAGGCTTTGTTTGTGGGCGGCGGCGATGATGCCAATATGCCTACCACAGAAATTGCAGCAGATATGCTCAATGAGGGCAAGATCGGTATTCTGAATCTGATGGTTGCCTGTAAGTTGGCAGGTTCCAATGGCGAGGCTCGTCGATTGGTGCAGCAGGGTGGTGTCTTCGTAAATGATGAGAAGGTGCCGGATCATACCTATGCTGTGACCGATGCCATGCTGAAGGATGGCGTTAAGATCCGTAAGGGTAAAAAGGTGTTCCATAAGGCTATTCTGGCCTAAGTATCATAGGAGCCGTTCATCGGCTCCTATTTTCATGCAAGCATGTGGGTGAGTTTTATCAGGTTCTCTTTGGATAAAGCGGTTAGTGGCAGCCTGCATTCGCCGCAATCATAGCCTATGAGCTTCATGGCGGCTTTTACAGGGATAGGATTGACCTGGGAGAACAACAACTCGTTGAGAGGCAAAAGAGCCTTCTGTAGGTCTGCAGCGGTGTCAAAATCACCATCCAGCGCAGCATCGCACATGGCAACCAGAGTTTCCGGCATGATGTTTCCGGTAACAGAAATCACGCCTTTCCCGCCCAAAGACATGACCGGAACGGTCATATCATCGTTTCCGGTCCATACATAGAAGGAAGATCCGCATTCTGACAGAATGCGTGTGATTTTGGTGATGTCGGTAGATGCTTCTTTTACACCAACGATGTTGGGTACATTGGCCAATCGTTTATACACAGATACAGGAATATCCAATCCGGTTCTGGAGGGGACGTTATATAGGATGATGGGGATGCTTACCGCATGGGCAATGGATAAGTAATGGGCATATAATCCTTCTGCAGTGGCTTTGTTGTAGTAGGGTGATACCACCAGCAACCCATCTGCGCCTGCTTCTTCTGCGGCTTTACTCAGGGCAACTGCGTGTTCGGTGCAGTTAGATCCTGTACCGGCAATCATTTTTATGTCCGTTCCGCTGTATTGCTTCCCGTGTCGAAATAGTTCGATTTTTTCAAAATCTGAAAGCGTTGGCGCTTCTCCGGTAGTGCCGCCCAGAACAATGGCGCTGACACCGGCTTGCTGTTGACGACGGATCAGTTGCTCCAACATTGGAAAGTTTATCTTAGATTCAAAAAATGGTGTTACGAGAGCGGTGCAAAGGCCTGTAAAGAGTGGTTGATTCATTGCATGACACCTCCATGCCAATCTATGCAGATGGCATGATTTTTGCGTGTTGCAAAAAAACAAATAATCCGTTATACTATAAGAAATCTTTTTGGAGGGTATGGTTGTGAAAACCCATGATTTTTGGTATGATCTGCCGGAAGAGTTGATTGCCCAAACACCGCTGGAGAATCGGGATACTTCCCGTCTGTTGGTGTTGGATCGTGAGCTAGGCAGTGTGAAACATCAGCATTTCTATGATGTGATAGATTATTTACAGCCCGGCGATTGCCTGGTGATGAATGATTCCCGTGTGCTTCCTGCCAGATTGTTGGGTCATCGTCCCACCGGTGGCGCTGTGGAGGTTCTTCTGTTGCGTGATTTGGGAAATAAGCGCTGGGAATGCTTGTGCAAACCCGGTAAAAAGATGCAGGTTGGCAATGAAGTCATCTTTGGCAACGGTGAGCTAACTGCGGTGGTTACGGACGTACAAGAAGACGGTAACCGTGTGGTAGAATTTCAATATGAAGGTATTTTCCTGGAGGTTCTGGAACGCCTGGGTAAAATGCCCTTGCCGCCCTACATTAAGGCGGAATTGGCAGACCAGGAGCGATACCAAACGGTATACTCCAAAGCGGTAGGTTCTGCAGCTGCGCCTACTGCCGGATTGCATTTTACCAATGAATTGTTGCAGCGCATTCGGGATAAGGGTGTCAAGACGGCGTTTGTGACTTTGCACGTTGGACTTGGTACATTCCGTCCGGTGAAAGCGGAGGAGATTTCTGATCACCACATGCACAGTGAATTGTGCATGATCGGTGAGGAAACAGCCCAAATTCTCAATGAAACCAAGGCGGCCGGTGGTCGTATTATCTGCGTGGGTACAACATCCTGCCGCACGCTGGAGTCTTTGGTTAATGAAGACGGAAGCTTTACCGCCGGTAGCAAATGGACAGAGATCTTTATCTATCCGGGATATGAATTTAAGGCTATGCAGGGTCTAATTACTAATTTCCATCTGCCGGAGAGTACATTGGTTATGCTGGTGTCCGCTTTTGCCGGTCGTGAAAATGTATTAGGTGCTTATGAGGAAGCAGTAAAAGAGAAATATAGATTCTTCTCATTTGGCGATGCAATGGCCATTCTGTAAGGAGTTAAGTATGTTTGAATTATTAAAATCTGAGGGTAAGGCTCGTCGTGGCGTATTTACATGCGCCCATGGTACTGTGCAGACCCCTGTGTTTATGAATGTTGGTACACAAGGCGCGATTAAGGGCGCATTGAGCGCCAAGGATCTGAAGGATATTGGCTGCCAGGTGGAGCTGAGTAACACCTATCATCTGCATCTGCGTCCCGGTGATCAGCTGGTCAAAGAATGCGGTGGATTGCATAAGTTTATGACCTGGGATGGTCCTATCTTGACAGATTCCGGTGGATTCCAAGTGTTTAGCTTGTCTTCCTTGCGTAAGATCAAGGAAGAGGGTGTGTATTTTGCGTCCCATATTGATGGTCGAAAGATCTTCATGGGTCCTGAAGAAAGTATGCAAATCCAATCCAATCTGGGTTCTGATATTTGCATGGCTTTTGATGAATGTATCGAAAATCCCGCACCCCGGGAATACGTATTGCAAAGCGTTGATAGAACATATCGCTGGTTGGAGCGATGCAAAGCAGAAAATGCGCGTCTAAACCAGCTGGAGGATACCGTAAATCCCCAACAGATGCTTTGGGGCATCAACCAGGGTGGCACGTATGCGGATATTCGTATCGATCACATGAAGCGCATTCGGGATCTGGATCTGCCTGGTTATGCAATTGGCGGTTTGGCGGTTGGTGAAACCGCAGAGCAGATGTACGACGTGATTGAAGCTGTTGAACCCTATATGCCGGCGGATAAAACCAGATATTTGATGGGCGTAGGTACACCGACCAATATCATTGAAGCGGTTGCTCGTGGCGTTGACTTCTTCGATTGTGTGATGCCGGCCAGAAATGCTCGCCATGCCAGACTGTTTACATGGCAGGGTGCGATTAACCTGAAGAACGCAAAGTATGCCAAGGACATGAACCCCATTGATCCGGAGTGTGATTGCCCGGTGTGTCGCAGATATTCCCGTGCCTATATTCGCCATTTGTTTGTGGCAGACGAGATGCTTGCTATGCGCTTGGCGGTTATGCATAATCTGTACTTTTATAATAAATTGATGGAAAGAATTCGGGATGCTCTGGATTGCGGTACATTTGCACAGTTTAGAAATGAATATTCCGAAAAGTTAAACAGAAGAATATAAATTTTACTTGCTTTTTACCGGGTTAGTGTTATAATAGCCTAGAAATATTTTACAAAGGAGTTTTTGAAATGGGTTTGTTATTTCCCCTGATTATGGTGATCGCTGTTTTCTATTTCATGCTGATTCGCCCCGAGAACAAGCGTAAGAAGGAAGCAGAGCAGCTTCGTTCTTCTTTGAAGGAAGGCGACGAGATCATTACCATCGGTGGTATTACCGGTATTGTGGTAAATGTGAAGGAAGACCGTTTCGTGATCGAAACCGGCGCCGATCAGGTTCGTATTGAGTTCCAGAAGTGGGCTTTGTCCAGCAATGAATCTGCAAACAAGGCTGCGAAGGAAGCACAGCGTAAGCGTGAGGAAGAAAGAGCCAAGGCTAAGGCCGCTAAGAAGGCTAAAAAAGACTAATACAAAGCACGGTATGTTTTTTGATGAAACATACCGTGCGTTTTTTATTTCTTGTTTTGTTGTAAAACAGATATTAAACGGAATAGTGTAGAGATGATTAAAATACCAACAGCCAGAGCGCCTGCGATAGCAATGGTGCTGGTAACCTCTCTGCTAAAAGCGGACATATCGCCACGAATAAAATAGTTTGTGGTGTAGTAGATGCCGGCACCGGGCAGAAGAGGGAAGATGGAAATAACCAGGTATCCCAATGCAGGACATTTGCGGATACGAGCCATGATCTCTGCATAGGCGGCTGCAAAGATGGTGGCGATAAAATATCCGGTAAAATCAGATCCGCCACACATAATTGTAAGTCCGTAAATGGCCCAGGTGAGTCCACCGCCTAACACACATAGGACAGTGCCTTTTCCGTGTACATTAAATAGGGCAAGAAAACCCACGCATCCAAATGCTGCAGCAATGCACTGTATCCAGAGAGGATACTTTATGGGAGCATGGCTAATCGTAGAACCGGCAAAGGTTTCGGTTATTTTCAAACCAATACCGGTTCCCAGGGCGATGGCGGCTGCAATCAGCAATACCTGGATGATTCGGTTAACACCAGAGTTTGTATCGCCATAGATAATGTCTCTGACAGCGTTGGTAAATACCAATCCTGGCAGAAGAATCATAAGTGTACCGATAATCACACAATCCGCACTGTATGTTAGCTGGAATTGACACATGGAATAAGCGGTTAATGCCACCACAAGGGATAAAAGAATTGTGGAGAAGAAGGGGTTGACCTTCATCTTGTTCATATAATGGGTCACAACACCGATTAAGAATCCACAGACCATAGCTGACAGAAAATCGGTCCAATCACCGCCAAAAAACACAGCATAGCCTGCAGCAGCGATCATGCTGCCCAGGGTCATCCACAGAGGTTTGTAGGAGCGAATGGATGCTTTGGTGGTTCGTAACCATTCTGTGGCGATCGCAGGATCCGGGATCTCAGCGCAGATTTTCCGGCTCAAAGCATTATATTGCTCAACGGCATCCATGTTATTTCCGTGAAAACCGATTCTGCGCATACGCGTCATAGGCTTTCCGTTTGCGCCAATAATGCTGATCAGAAGGTTATTAGGAATGGCAAATACCTCAGATTCTATGCCGTATGCTGCCATGATTCGATGAATGGTGTCTTCAATACGAAATGTTTCCGCACCACTCATGGCCAGTTGGTAGCCCAGATCTGAGCATAGTTCCAATAATTGATAATAATCCATAGATGTAAGTCTCCTTACGTATTCGACATCAGTATAGCATATTATGGATAAATTACAAGAAGCTATAGAAAAGTTCTATAAAGCACGAAGATTACAAATTTTGCATACTTGCATTTTGTAGATTGATTGGTAAAATAGTAGCATGATGGTTTGTAAAAGTCAAGAAAGGGGAATGGTCGTGAGAGTAAAACTCAATGTAACGGGTATGACATGTGCTGCTTGTTCTGCACGTGTGGAGAAAGTGACAAGTCAGATCCAAGGAGTTCATAATGTAGAAGTAAATTTGCTAGCTGGCACGCTGAGCATGGATGTTGAGGATTCGACCTTGGTGCAGCAGGCGATTGAGCGGATTAAAAAAGCTGGCTATGGGGCGTCAGTACCGGGCGAAAAATCAGAGAAAAAAGTTACCATGCCCAATGATTTGAGCCAAATGAAATCAAGACTCATTTTCTCAGCGACTTTCTTAATCGTATTGATGTATTTTACCATGGGTCACATGATAGGACTACCGCTTCCTGCGTGGTATATGGGTACAAAGAATGCATTGGTGGCGGTTTTGACCCAGTTTCTGTTGACGATTCCTGTTGTTTTGCTGAATCATAGCTATTATACAAAAGGCATACGTAACCTGCTGCGTCGCTCGCCCAATATGGATTCGCTGATTGCGGTTGGTTCGGGTGCAGCGCTGGTTTATGGTGTGATTTCTATGTACCGCATGGCCTATGCATTAGGGCATGGACAGCTTGCGGTGGTGGAGCATTATCGACATAGTCTGTATTTTGAATCAGCGGCTATGATCGTTACCCTGATAACCTTGGGTAAATTTCTGGAGACTCGAGCAAAAAGAAAAACCGGTGATGCCATCAATGCGCTGATGGATCTCCGACCTAAAACCGCTACCATCATTCGTGATGACCAGGAAGTAACAATCCCGGTGGATCAGGTGTGTGTCGGGGATGTGGTTGTGGTGCGATCCGGAGACAGTATTCCTGTGGATGGCACAATTTTGTCTGGACGCTGTGCGGTGGATCAATCTGCTATCACAGGAGAGAGTGTTCCTGTAGAGAAAAATGCAGGTGATAAAGTAGTTGCTGCAACCATCAACACGGATGGCTTCGTAAAAATTCGTGCTGATAAAGTCGGTGAGGACACCACATTCTCCCAGATCATTCGTTTGGTATCCGAGTCGGGTGGTTCAAAAGCGCCTATTGCCCGTTTAGCAGATAAGGTTGCCGGTGTTTTTGTGCCGGTGATTATGGCAATTGCATTGCTTTCCTTCGTGATTTGGTATTTACTTGGTAACGGTGTGGAGTTTGCAATGAATATTGCTATCTCTGTGCTGGTGATTTCCTGTCCTTGTGCCTTGGGACTTGCAACTCCCGTGGCAATCATGGTGGGTACAGGACGTGGTGCGCACATGGGTGTGCTGTTTAAAAATGCTAGCGCCCTGGAGAATCTCCATAAGATTGATACGGTGGTACTGGATAAGACAGGTACATTAACCACAGGTCTACCCCAGGTTACAGATATTTTGCCCACGGGAAGTCGAGAACAATTGTTGAAGATTGCGGCATCCCTGGAGAAAGGCTCTCAGCATCCCTTTGCAAAAGCCATTCAAAAAGCAGCGGAATCCATACAGCTTACTGATCCGGACGCATTTGAGGTGTTGCCTGGTCAGGGAATTTCTGGTATAATCAATGGTGTAAAGTATTTTGCCGGAAATGAAAAACTTATGCATACCATCGGTATTACGGTAGATGCGCATACGGAATTGACAACTGCGGGTAAGACGGTGCTATATTTTGCGTCCCAGCAAGGGGAATATATCGGCGCAATCGCTGTTTCAGATGTGCTACGAGAGGATTCTGTAGCGGCTGTGGAATCTATGGAACGCATGGGCTTAAAGGTGATCATGTTAACCGGTGATAATCAGCGTACCGCCCGGGTGATTGCCCAAAATGCCGGAATTTCTCACGTGATATCTGATGTCTTACCGGCGGATAAGGCACACCATGTTCAAGCATTGAAGGAACAGGGTAAAACTGTATTGATGGTAGGCGACGGCATCAATGATGCACCGGCATTGGCTTGCGCCCATGTGGGTATGGCCATTGGTGCAGGGACAGATGTGGCTATGGAATCTGCAGATGTGGTTTTGATGCACAACGCTTTAACCAGAGTCTCGGATGCCATTGCTTTAAGTAAAGCCACTATGAGGAATATCCGTCAGAATTTGTTCTGGGCCTTTTTCTACAATTGTCTGGGTGTTCCGGTTGCGGCAGGTGTGTTGTATCCTGCTCTGGGAATCCTGCTGAGTCCTATGCTGGGTGCAGCTGCTATGAGTTGTAGTTCTGTGTTTGTGGTTGGCAATGCCCTGCGACTCAGATACTGGAATAGTAAACACCAACAGGTTGTACAAAACGAACCAATTAAGGAGATCAAAACAATGGAAACAGTAATTTTTGTAAATGGTATGATGTGCCCTCATTGCCAAGCTCGTGTGGAGAGCGTATGTAAGGCGGTGGCAGGTGTGGAAGATGCTGTGGTAGACTTGAAGGCCAAGACCGTGACCGTTAAGGGCAATGCATCTTTAGAGAGCCTGCATGCTGTTATTAAGGATGCTGGATACGAAGTGGTAGAATAAGTCCTGTTTATTACACACAAGCGATGATATTGTATTGTCAGAAAACCGAAAGGGTGATGACAATGTATCGCTTCCGTAATGTAAATGGACATGTTCAAGTTTATGATTTTAGAGGAAACTTCCTGTTTTCTGCGGATACAGAACGGGAAGCCAGAGAGGAATTGGAGTTATATGCGAAATCTGCGGCTTGATATCAGTTATGATGGTGGTCGATATAAAGGCTGGCAAAGGCTGGCCAATACAGATTCTACTATCCAGGCCAAAATTGAACAAATTCTATCTCGGATTTTGCAGGAGCAAGTAGAGATTGTTGGTAGCGGTAGAACCGATGCCGGTACCCATGCCATGGGGCAGGTTGCAAACTGTCATTGTAACTCCACAATGCCCTGCGAAGAGATCCTGGCACAATTACGCAGGTATTTGCCGGAAGATATTGGCATACACTCTGTTAAGAACGTTTCGCCCCGTTTCCATGCCAGACTCAATGCCAAGACAAAAACATATCGGTATCGCTTGTGGAATAGCGAAGCACCCTGCGTGTTTGATCGCAAATATGTTAGCATAGATCCTGCACATTTAAATCTTGTGGACATGCAGAAGGCTGCTGACTGTTTTGTGGGTGAGCATGACTTCTCTGCTTTTTGCGCTAATAAGAATATGAAGAAATCTACCGTTCGATATATCCAGACATTCTCGGTGGAGCAAGTTGGTCATGAGATCATATTTACAGTAACAGGTAACGGATTTTTGCACAATATGGTTCGCATTATGGTGGGAACGTTACTGGAAGTAGGCAAGGGCGTGCGGCCTGCAGATTCCATCCCCAATTTGTTTGGTGCTACCCGGGCGGAAGCCGGAGTGTTGATGGAATCAAAGGGTTTGTGCTTGATGGAGGTGACGTATTGAATATACAAATTTGGGGAAAGAGCAAATGCTTTGATACGAAGAAAGCAGAACGCTATTTTAAAGAGCGTAAGATTAAATACCAGTATATAGACTTGCTGCGATTTGGGTTTTCCGGCAAAGAGTTTGATACTGTCCTTCGTGGACTTGGAGGTATTGATAATTTGGTGAATTGGGAGTCCAATGATCCGCAAATTACCCTTATGAAGTATATGGATGATGTTACTGCCAAGGAAGATAAGGTGTTCGATGAACCTAAGCTCATGAGAACACCAATCGTCCGGAACGGCAAGCAGGTTACGGTTGGATATTGCCCGGAAATATGGGCGCAATGGGAATAATACAAAAGCAGTCCTGTGATCAGGGCTGCTTTTTCTATTAGGAGGAAAAATGCTGTATCTGCTGGATAGGATCAATCATATAGTATGGGGTATTCCTGCACTATTTTTGATACTAGGTGTAGGCGTGTATTTCACATTTGGAACTGGCTTTTTGCAGATCAGAATGCTGCCCATGGCCTTAAAAAGATTTCTGGATCAATTTCGGTGTCGCAATCATTCAGATGGTCAGATATCATCCTATAAAGCGGTTTGTACGGCATTGGCAGCAACTGTGGGAACAGGAAATTTAGCAGGTGTTGCTGGTGGAATTGCCCTGGGAGGACCGGGTGCTGTTTTCTGGATGTGGATTTGCGCCATTCTGGGAATGATTTTAAAATTTGCAGAAGTTTCCCTTGCAGTACACTATCGTCATAAAAATGAAAAGGGTGAGTGGGAAGGCGGTCCTATGTACATGATTCGTCATGGCCTGTCCCCAAAATGGAAATGGCTGGCAGGTGTTTATTGCTTCTTTGGTGTGGTAGCGGCCTTTGGCGTAGGAAATACGACGCAAATCAATACTGTGATTTATAGCATCAATGGGGTTTTACGTACACACCATGTGGGTGCTTCTATGATACGAAATATTATAATTGGTTCTGTTCTGGCGGTTATTTTGACCATGTTGCTTTTAGGTGGTGCAAAACGTATCGGACAAGTTGCAGAATGTCTTGTTCCTTTTGCATCGGTTCTGTATTTGATTTTGGGCGCTGGTGTTCTGCTGGTCTGCTATAAGGCGCTTCCGGGTGCATTTCGTAGCATTATAACCGGGGCGTTTCGTCCACGTGCGGTTACCGGTGGGGCTGTGGGATCGGTAATGATCTGTCTTCGAACCGGTGCTGCACGGGGGATATTTACCAATGAGGCCGGTATGGGAACAGCCTCCATTGCACATGCAGGCGCCAATGTTTTCCATCCCTTTGAACAGGGGGTGATGGGCATTGTTGAGGTGTTTCTGGATACCATTGTAATTTGTACCATGACTGCGCTGGTGATTCTGTGCAGTGGGGTGGAGATTCCTTATGGGCTGGATGTGGGTGTAAAGTTGACCATTGAAGCCTTCTCGAAAATCTATGGGGATTGGGTCGGTATCTTTATTGCTGTTGCCCTGTGTGTTTTTGCCTGTGCAACCATTCTGGGGTGGGGATTATACGGCGGACGATGTGCGCAATATTTATTTGGAGAAAAGTCTTGGAAATCCTTTGCGATCATGCAAGGTATTTTTATCGTGGTGGGTGCTACCATGAACATGGGAGTTGTTTGGAAGATTTCTGAAATTTTAAATGGATGCATGGCCATTCCCAATCTCATTGCCCTGGGGTTATTATCGCCTGTGTTATTTCGATTGCTGGATCAATATAAAAATTCTGGCACACGCTTATAATGCGTGTGCCAGATATTTATAGTTTTGCGAATCCTGCATCCAGAAGCTTTTGAAGGCTCAGCAAGATGCCTAATTTGGCATGCTGCCACGTGAGTCCGCCCTGGAAATAAACAGCGTATGGAGGACGAATGGGGCCGTCAGCGGACAGCTCGATGGAAGAACCCTGGATGAATGCGCCGGCAGCCATAATCACTTGGTTTTCGTATCCGGGCATATCCCAGGGTAGGGGTGTAGCAAATGCATCCACCGGAGCGGCCGCTTGGATGCCACCGCAGAATGCAATCATTGCTTCCTCACAGCCCAGTTCTACTGCTTGGATAATGTCGTGTCTGCTCTCCGTTGCATTAGGAACACATTTAAAGCCCAGAGGCTCGTATAAGTTGGCTGCAAAAATCGCACCCTTCTCTGCGCCAGCTACTACAGTGGGAGCCAGGAAGAAGCCCTGATACAAAGCGGTCATGATGCCCAGGTTTGCGCCAACTTCCTGCCCCAGTCCCGGTGCAGAAAGCCGATAGGCACAACGGTCAACGCAAGCTTGTGTACCACAAATATAACCGCCAATGGGGGCTAAACCACCACCGGGGTTCTTGATGAGAGAGCCTACGACCATATCTGCGCCCACATCAGAGGGTTCGATGGTCTCCACGAATTCACCAT
>JAFYVL010000046.1 GCA_017549125.1 Oscillospiraceae bacterium
AAACGGCGAAGCGATCACCAACACTTACAGCTACACCGTCTCCACCTACGCATGGAGCATTGCACAGAACGCAGCCTCCATGCCTGCAGCTCTCGTAGATGTCACCCGCGCACTCATCATCTACGGCGACAGCGCAGCCGATCTCTTCGGTGGTTAATTACCATAAATAAAAAATGGCTCTATGTCAATAGTTGGGGTATAGAGAAAACGAAATAAATTTTGGCCGGTGTTGGGGAACTCCCTGGCACCGGTTTTAATTTGCACAATGAAGGATTCTGTTTCTGAATCTCTTAAAGTTGCGCACGCCAAAGCAAACCCTTTTCAGTACCTTTGTCTTATTATTGCAGCCTTCTGTAAAGCCGTTTGACCAAGGATAGTCTATCGAATTTAGTATTTCCGTAAACCAATTACGGCAAGCTCTTGTACAATCGCGAAATTCAGGAAGCTCCATAGCCTCGACCGTATAGAGCCACGCTATGAGCAATGGTTTGCCAATCAACGATGTTTCTGCCCTCATGATCTCCTGAAATTCATTCTTTAGGCGATAAGCCTCGGCCAGCTTTGGGGAGATTTCCAACATTAACGCAAGACGATCTTTTTCCACGTCTGTCAGTCGGTCGATGGGCTTTTTCAAAAGATATTTTGAGTGCTTGAAGTATTTCCGGAATCGTTCTGACAGGCGTTGCTGTTCATTTTTTCGTACGCGCTCCATCGCCCAAACTGCCTGCCGTATCACATGGAATCGATCTGCTATGATTTTAGCCTGGGGAAAGCAGATTTTTGCTACATTGCGAAAATGCGGATTCATATCTGTAACAAAATATTTTACTTTTTCTCTCTCAAAACAGCCATTGAAATATCGGATCAGGTCGGATTCATAACGATTGGGCAAAATATCAAGAACTGTTTTATCCTTTGGGTTCGTAAGGATGGTTTGATATTTTTGTCCTGCGGCGTTACCCTTGAACTCATCAATAGACAGCACTTCGGGCAATTTAGTGGCACCGTAATTGACCGCATCGAAATAACGAAGTGCAGTAGTTGTGGAGATGTTATATGTAGAAGCGATCTCGCTTGCAGGACACAGCTTCCTGAAATACTCTATCACTGCGGAAATCATCCTTTTTGTTGCCCTGCGATAGCGGCCCAAAAAAGAGTTGTGTTCATAAAAACGCTTACCGCAGCAAGGGCAGCCGTATCTGCGCTTTCTGAGATAGAGTATTGTTTTCTTACCAAGAGGAATATCCTTAATGACCTGAATGCGGTAGTCGTGAATACGGCTTGTCGTGGTGTTGCAGTTAGGACAGTGATGTTCTTTCTTCGGCAACTCGATGTGGATATGTAACGACTGCGCATCTTTCTCCACATTTTTGATAATGACCTCTTCCAAATCCAGCAGTTTTGTTGTATAATCCTGATTGAGCATAGTGACTTTCCTTTCTGTGTGGTAGGGGTACTTTCATTGTAAAGGATTTTTCTCTATGCTCAACTATTTTTTTCTTAAAACACGAGATTGGGGCCAGGCTCATCGCCTGACCCCAACATTTATTATAGAACCTTTTTATATCCTTTTGCAATAAAAGAGGGATGCCCTTGTGGGGCATCCCTCTTTTTTAGGGTTTTTGCTTATTGATCTCCATGAATTATCCGAAGAGGTCAGCGGCAGAGTCACCGTAGAGAACCATCATCTTGGTCAGGTTTGCCAAGTCGGGAGCCAAGGATGTATTCTGCTGCAGACTGTATGCATAGCTGGAGATGCTGTAGGTGTAGGTGTTACTGATAGCGACGCCGTTAACCATGATTGTTGCATAGACCACACGGCGCATATCGGTAGTGGTGCTGCCGTCGAAGATGACGACATAGCGATTCTTAGAGTCAAGCTCGCCGGTGCTGAGGTCAATAACTGCAAGTTCCTTGCCGCTAGCATCCTTAATGACCAGCTTAGCATCTGCGGGGTCCACACCTGCGGGCAACTTGGCCTTGTAGCTGATACCGATACGGGTGCCAAGATCCAGCGTCTGAGACAGTGCTGCGGTTGCACCTGCAACGGGGATTTGAGAGGTCATATCTTCCAGCTGGGTTCTGAAGTCTGTGGAGGCATAGCTTGCATACTTCTTGAAGCTGTCGAATGCCATGTTGACGGGAGCGTCAGCGTGACGGTTGAAGTATACCTGAGCTGCAGCACCGTAGTTGACCATGTCGATGATCAGAGTGACCATCTTAGCGTTAGAGGTAGAAGCCAGAAGCAGTGCGTCAAGATAGGTTGCAACAGAGGTATCCTGTACGGGGCTGACATATTCCTTGCCGGCTGCATCCTTAATATGCAAGGTTGCACGGATGCCATCGTTCATCTGAGCAGCGGAGATGCCGGGATAGTTGAAGATCAGGCGGCCGTTTTCCACGGTGGACTCGGTGATGGTCATGGTGTTCACATCAGTGGTGCCGTCAGAGTTGTACATGTCACGCTCCACAACCAGGTAAGCCGTGGAAAGGTCGTACTTGCTCAGCTTATCGGTTCTCACGCGGAAGATCATGGTCAGGTCATTTTCCAGTGCCAACTGAGAACCAAAGCTGATGCTGCTGTCAACGGTAGGACCGGTGACTTCCTTCTCGCCGCAGATGCAGGAGCCGTCTACGAATTTATGAGCTTCCGTCTTGACATCGCCGCAAGTAACACAGGCAGCGGAGTGGGTACCGTCACCATTGTTGGCGGGAATGCCGTAGCTGTGGCCCAATGCAGGAGTCTCGTTGCTCTTATAGCTGTCGTTGCAGAAAATACAGGTGTGCTCGATGTAGCCACCGGTGGTGCAGGTGGCAGCAACAGAGTTGGTGCTGTACTTGTGATTGGTTGCAGCGATCTGGAAGTAAGCCTCATTGGGTGCCTGATAGATGCAGTCTTCATCCAAATAGCACTTACCGCAGCTCTCACACTTGTAATACTTGTTGTTACCGGGCTCGGTACAGGTTGCGGGTTTGGCTTCTACGCAGACCTTATTGTGACCGGTGGCTTCGTAAGTCTCGATCTTCTCGAAGTGGCAAATCTCGCAAGTGAAGAAGGTGCTGCCGTCAGCGGTACAAGTCTGATTGCTGATAACTTCGCCTTCATCCCAATCGTGAGTTTCGGTGACATTGTACTTACAATCATTAGCGCAGGAGATGGTGTGAGTATCGTCTTCGTTGGCGGTGTAGATGAAGTTATGACCCAGTGCATCAACGTAGTTCGTCTTGTAGTTGTTGCCACAGGCACAGACATGCAGGGTGTAGCCACGCTCGGTGCAGGTGGGATTGAAGATGTTGGTGATGTACTTGTGGCCGGTGGCTGCGATGGTTTCGCTGTAGCTTGCGCCGCAGAAGCAGCTGTAGGTACGGGTGCCGTCTTCGGTGCAGGTTACGGGTTTAGTGATAGTGCCGTTATCCCACTGGTGAGCTTCCTCGACATAGGGAGCACCGCAAGAGCAGATGCCGCTGTGGATAGTGTCAGTATAGGAGAACTCGTACTCGTGAGCAGATTCCTGGAAGGAAGCACTCAGCGTGGTGTCTTCATAGAAGATCTCACTTGTGAGATCAATGATATTGCCGGCTGCATCACTCCAACCAATGAAGGTGTAGTGGATCCAGTTGTTGCCTTCCTTCATGGGAGTCTGACCGGGATAGACAATGGGAGTCTCACAATCAGAGACTGCGTAGGTGATGATGTTGTTGCCGCTTTCATCGGTGAAGTAGATGAAGTAAGCATCTCTGTTTCTGGGGCCTACATAGAGGTAGTCATAGGTGATGGTGGCGACGTTGTCACCGGCGGGCTTGACACCCTGTACAGCGGTGTAAATGGTGGTGACCTTTTCGACATCATCAAAGAAATCGCCGACGGGGAAGGTGACTGTGATGTACTCGCTGCTGTCCAGGTCTGCGATGTCCAGCTCCTTGCTAAAGAACAGAGAACCAGTGGTGGTGTCGTCTTCATCCAGCATGAACTTCAGGATGACCTTAGCGGGGACACCGTTGTTGGCAAGAGTCAGGTTATCCAGCTTCAGACGAATCTCGGCCATCTCAGCAGCAGAGGGATCAAAGTTCAGGGGATGACTGGAGAACATAGCCTGTGCGCCGGTGAGCTGCAGATAGGGGTTCTCGCCCACGAC
>JAFYVL010000047.1 GCA_017549125.1 Oscillospiraceae bacterium
ATCCTCCTGGAAGAAATAGTAGTAATCTTCCCCGTCCACGGTGACCTGCTTATAACCCTCCGTAAAGAGAGTGCCGTCCTCATTGTAGAAATAGGTGTTTCCGTTTTCTACAACCAGACCTTGCTGAATGGCAGGCTCTTCCGGCTCCGTAACCGGAATATCAATAATACCGTCATCCGGCTCAGAGGGTTCAGTCTGATCGGTAGATGCCTGGGTCTGCGGAACAGTTTCCTCCTGCACCGGATCATTGGTAGCACTTGCCTCAGGCACAGCCTGAACCGCAACCAGCATCACCAATGCAAGCAACATGGATAATACGATTACAGACAATTTATTCATTCTCTCTCGCTCCTAAACCAAAAATTTCCATACAAATACTTACCTGTACCAACGATTTTTCCGAAAGAAGGGCACAGACATCGTTTTTATAGAATTGTAACACAATACAACGGGTGTTTCAAGGTTTTTGGGGCTGTTTTAGGAATAAATCAAAGCGGCTTGTGTGAAACAAGCCGCTTTGATTTATTCTCCGCAGCTGCAACTGCCACAGGTGCCGCTGTGGGGACAGCCGATACATTTCTTGCCCTTCTTTTTGGAGCTGTAAATGTACCAACCGGCCAAAGCCAAGATCGCACCGATCACAGCCAGAACAATCAAATTTGAAAAGCCCATATTTCACCGCTTTCCGCTGAGCGCAGGCTCAGACTTTGTTTTCTTGCCGCCACGGATGCACAGCCATGTGAGAATACCGGCAAAGGCCAGCACAAAACACAGACCACCCACAAAACCTGCGCCCAGGCTGCCGGTGGTAATCAGCGTACCGATCTGATAAACCAGAAATGCAAGGGTATAACCCACACCCAACTGCAGACCGATACCGCCCCAGAACCATCTCTTTTGGCTGATTTCCGCATTCATTGCGCCCAGAGCCGCAAAACAGGGAGGGGTAAACAGGTTAAACATTAAGTATGCCAGCGCCGCCACAGCGGTGATGCCAAAGGTATCCGCCACAGCTGCACCTGCGCCGTCCACCAGGGTCAAAGCCTCGGTGTCGATGAGATTGGAAATGCCATAGCACACAGCCAGCGTGCCTACCACATTCTCCTTGGCAATGAAGCCGGTAATGGCAGCAGCGGCCATTTCCCATGCCTTCACACCAATGGGGATCAGTAAAAATGCAATGGGAGAAGCCACAGAGGCCAGAATAGAATCCGCCGCCCGGTCACCTACCAAGGCAAACTTCCAGTCAAAGGACTGCATGATAAATACCACTGTATTGCAGATGAGGATCACCGTACCGGCCTTGACGATATAAGACCAGCCACGGCTGCACATATCTGCCACAGCACGCTTCAAAGACGGAATCTTATACTCAGGCAGTTCAATAATGAAGAAGGATTTGCGATTGCGGTAGCCGGCAATTTTATTCACCAGCAATGCGCCCAGCAAAATGATCACAATGCCCACAAAGTACATCAGCGTACCCACCCAGGAAGCATTCTTAAAGAATGCGCCGGCAAACAAAGCGATTACCGGCAGCTTTGCGCCACAGGGCATAAAGGGCGCCAGCATGGCGGTGGCATTGCGCTCACGCTCCGTGCGGATGGTACGAGCAGCCATAACACCGGGAATGGCACAGCCTGTGCCCACAATAAAGGGGATCACAGACTTGCCGGACAGACCCACTTTCTTGAAAATGGGATCCAGCACCACCGTGGCACGGGCCATATAGCCGCAATCCTCCAGCAGAGAGATCATAAAATACATGACCATGACCAGGGGCAGAAATCCCACCACGGCACTAACACCGCCGATCATACCCTCTGTAAGCAGAGCATTCAGGAAAGGATTGACTTCCGCCTTTTCCAATGCGCCAATGACCCATTCCTTGAAGCTGTCGATCCAGCCTACCAGATAATCGGCGATCCAAGGGCCAAGCCATGCCTGGGAGATCTGGAACACCAGAAACATAATGCCCGCAAAGATCACCAGACCGGCATAGGGATTGGTCAGAAGCCTATCCATCTTATCCTGATAATTCCAATCCCGGGTGAAAACCTTTCGGTTTTCCACTTGGGCGACGATCTGATTTACAAAGGCATACCGCTCACGGTCAGCAGCGTGCACCGCCTCCCGGTCGGTCAGATCCACATCCCCTTGCACATAGGGCGCAGTCTGGGTATTGCCCACCACAGCAACCGCGGCCTTTATCAGCTTTTGCAAGCCCTCACCGGTGGTAGAGGTGGTCTCCACCACAGGACAGCCCAAGGTCTTGGACAGGACAGCGGCATCGATCTCCGTTTGCTTTTTCTCGTTAATATCCGCCTTGTTCAGCGCAACCACCATGGGCACACCCAATTCCAGCAGCTGGGTGGTAAAGAACAGGCTGCGGCTCAGATTGGTGGCATCCACAATGTTGATGATGGCATCCAAATTTTCATTTTTCACATAGGTGCTGGTCACGCTCTCCTCCGCCGTGAAGGGAGACATGGAATATGCACCGGGCAGATCCACCGCAATGATCTTCTCATCACCGCCATAGACCTTTTTAATGGGGGCTTCCTTCTTATCCACGGTCACACCGGCCCAGTTGCCCACCTTCTCGTTACGACCGGTGAGCGCATTGTACATGGTGGTCTTACCGCTATTGGGATTGCCCGCAAACGCAATTCTCATAGACTTTCCTCGCTTCTTCTCATAGGTTAGCTTATGCTAACCAAAGGGCAATAAAAATAACATATTATTTCCAGTTTTCCGCTTTGCCTCCCCTGTAGGGGAGGTGCCCCAAAGGGGCGGAGGGGTGTTGCTGAAAACCGTATAAATGTTGGCTTTAACACCCCTCAGTCGCTTCGCGACAGCTCCCCTGCAGGGGGAGCCTTAAGAACGATAAACGGAAATCTTTAAACCAAAATGGCTTCTGCTAACTGATTGTCAATATTATACCGACCATCCTTAATGGACACGGTGCAATTTCGCTTCCAACGGGAAACCACCGTAATGGGCTCGCCGCTGTAGCAGCCCAAAGAGAACAGGAAGGCATCCAGTTCCTCATCTTCGGTGTCAATGGCACGGATGATATATTCTTTTCCCAATTCTGCGGATCGTAAATTCATGATGTATCACCCATCCTTTCCTGTTAGCATATGCTAACTCATTCCCAAAAATTATCAATTAGCCTCTGCTAACTGCCCACATATTGTAACCGTTTTGTCTTATTTTGTCAATAGATTTCTGGAAAATTTTATGGTACTGTTGCAAAACTTTCAAAAAAATACATTGTAGGGGAGGGTTTTAACCCTCCCTTGCACCTAACCATTGTACCGGGGTTAATATCGACGGTTGTGGGAGGGGTGAACCCCTCCCCTACACACCATCAAAATGGCGGAATATGCAAAAGCTGCATGGCACAGGCCATGCAGCTTTTTGTTATTTCTCCAATTTTCTTTGGATGGCTTTGACGGTTTCGACGACGGGGATGACCAAGAAGGCCAGACCCATGGCGATGCCGTATTCCTTCCAGCCAATGGGGGTAAAGCCAAAGGCATTGGCGACGAAAGGCACTTCAATGACCAAGGTGGTCAAGGCCAGGCTGCCCAGCATAGCTGCCCACAGGATCTTATTGTGAGTTTTCAGAGAGAACACGCTCTTGCGCTGAGAACGCATATTGAAGCTGTGGAAGATCTCGCACATGCTCATGGCCAAGAATGCCATGGTCATGCCCTGTCCGGAAGAACCAACGCTCCGCAAAGTAGCGAAGAAACCGGCGCCAAATTCATGGTATGCGCCCACCAGGTAGGCCGCAATGGTAATGAGGGTCACCAGCACACCCTGGTAGACCACATCCAAGCCCAGACCGCCGGAGAAGATACCGTCCTTGGAGTTACGGGGCGCACGGCGCATGGTATCCGGCTCAGCTTCTTCCATGCCCAGAGCCAGAGCCGGGAAGCAGTCAGTAACCAGATTGATAAACAGCAAATGCACAGGGTTCAGCAGGGTGAATCCCAACAGGGTTGCGCCAAACACACCCAGAACCTCACTCATATTGGATGCCAACAGGAATTGGATGGCCTTACGGATATTGTCATAGATCCGACGACCTTCGCCCACGGCGGTGACGATGGTGGCAAAGTTATCGTCTGCCAGCACCATATCCGCCACATTCTTGGTCACGTCTGTGCCGGTAATACCCATGCCCACACCAATGTCCGCAGACTTGATAGAAGGCGCATCGTTGACACCGTCACCGGTCATAGCGGTGATACAGCCATTGGCCTTCCAGGCATTGACGATTCGGGTCTTATGCTCCGGCTGTACACGGGCATAGACACCGTATTTCTTCACGGCCTCGCCCAGTTCTTCATCCGAAATCAAATCCAGTTCCGCACCGGTGATGGCTTCAGAAGCGTCGGTAATGATACCCAGTTCCTTGGCAATAGCCACAGCGGTATCCTTATGGTCACCGGTAATCATCACAGGACGGATGCCGGCAGTTCGGCACTCCTCGATGGCGGCCTTCACCTCGGGGCGCACCGGGTCGATCATACCGGTCAGACCCACAAAGCACAGATCCTGCTCCAAATAGGCAGGGCTATTGTCCGTGGGCTGCTGTTCCCATTTACGCATAGCCACAGCCAGCACACGGAGTGCCTTGTCTGCCATAGCCTTGTTGTCTGCCATAATGGCGGCACGCTTTTCCTCGGTCATGGGCAGGATCTGACCATTTTCCCAATAGCCGGTACAGCAGGCCAGTACCACATCCGGGCCGCCCTTGGTGTACTGCACAAAGCTGTCGCCATCCCGATGGATGGTGGACATCATCTTACGGCCGGAGTCGAAAGGTGCTTCATCCACACGGGGGGTCTTAGCTTCCAGATCCTGCTTCTTCAGACCCAAACTGCAAGCAAAGTTCACCAGAGCGCACTCGGTGGGTTCACCCTCGGCCTGATCCTTCTCGTTCAGATTGGCATCGGAGCAAAGTGCCATGGCGGTTGCCACCAGGTCAGCATCACCGGTATGCTCCACCACGGTCATTTTATTCTGGGTCAAGGTGCCGGTCTTGTCGGAGCAGATCACTTGGGTACAACCCAGCGTCTCCACAGCGGTCAACCGACGGATCACCGCATTGCGCTTGGACATTTTGGTGACACCAATGGACAGCACCACCGTGACCACCGTTGCCAAGCCCTCGGGAATGGCGGCAACTGCCAGAGACACAGCCACCATGAAGGTCTCCAAGACACCGTTCATGGAATAATCCTGCTTCATCAGCAGATTGAAGGCGAAAATGAACACACAAATGCCCAGCACCAGCCAGCTCAAGGTTTTGCCCAACTGATCCAGACGCTTCTGCAGAGGGGTTTGCTCCTCCTCGGTCTGTGCCAGCACACCGGCAATCTTGCCCATTTCCGTATTCATGCCCGTGCCGGTGACCACCGCCTTGCCACGGCCATATACCACTGTAGAGCCCATATAGCACATATTCTTACGGTCACCCAAAGGCACTTCCTTGTCTGTCTGTGCGCCTAGAGCTTCCATCATCTTATTCACAGGAACGGACTCGCCGGTGAGGGCAGCTTCCTCGATCTTCAAGGATGCGCTTTCCAGCAATCTGCCGTCTGCAGGCACAGCATCACCGGCTTCCAGTACGATCACATCACTGGGTACAAGCTCCGTAGAAGGCAGGCTGATCTGCTTGCCGTCACGAATCACCTTACAGGTAGCGGCAGTCATGGTCTGCAAAGCCTCAATAGCAGCTTCTGCCTTACTTTCCTGCACCACGCCCAGAATGGCATTGAGCAGCACCACTACCACAATAATACCCACTTCCACCAGACCTTCGGTCAGATGACCAAAATCCCGGGGCTGGGGCAAACGCAAAAAGTCTACCACGGTGGTAGCCGCAGACACCACAGCGGCCATCATCAAAATGATGAGCATTGGGTCTTTCAGCTGGTTCAAGAAACGACGGAAGGTAGAAATTTTCTCTGCTTCCTTCAGCTTGTTGGGGCCGTACTGTTCCCGGCGAGCGGCCGCTTCCTGGGAAGTCAAGCCAGCTGTGCTGGTCTGCAGATCCTGCAACACCTGGTCGGTAGTCTGCAAATAGATTTTCTTCATGCTACATACTCCTTTTTGATATAAAAAATAAGAGACCCATGCATAGACCTGGTATGTCTATGCATGAGTCTCATTACTTACAAGTATCCCGGGCTTGTGCAGCCGGTGTGACGAAATACTTCGCAAATGCGGAATTACTCCCTCATGTGAAGCACAGTATAGCACAACAAATTGTCAAAATCAAGAAAATTTTTGCAGTTTTCAATTATTTTACAATTTTTTGGTTCTGCGCCCATTTGAAATTCCCAAAAGCCTATGGTATACTGTCTCCATCCCCCTACAAAGGAGATCCCTATGAACCAAGAAAAAAGCGCCCCTTGGCAGATATATCCCCGCCCGCAAATGCGGCGAGAGAGTTTCATAAATTTAAATGGCCAATGGGAGTTTTCCCTCTGCCATCCCCATTACGATCAAACCATCACCGTTCCCTTCTGTCCGGAATGTGACTTATCCGGAATCTCCCAACACCCGGAGGACGGACAGTATTTCTGGTATCGCAGAGCGTTTGCTCTGCCTCCCTTCCAGGGTCGGGTCTTACTGCACATTGGCGCAGCTGACCAGCATCTGACCTGCTATGTAAACGATCGGGAAGCAGGTACTCACAGCGGTGGCTACGAGAACATCACGCTGGATATTACGGAATTGGTACAGGCAGAAAATGTGCTGGAATTCCGCTGTCTGGATGACCTCCGTGACCAATCCCAGCCCTACGGCAAGCAGACTCTGAACCGTGGAGGTATGTGGTACACCCCGGTTTCCGGCATCTGGCAGACGGTCTGGCTGGAGATCGTGCCGAAAAACCACATCCGCAAGCTACATATCGAAAATCACGGCTATGGTGTCACTATCGCCATAGAACCTGCCATGGGTGGCAGAGTATCTGTGCCGGGTTTGGGACAGTTCCCTCTCGTTGGCGGTCAGGTGACCATTCAGCCGGAGAATCCTAAGCTTTGGAGTCCGGAAGATCCCTATCTGTATGATTTTACTCTGGAAACTGCGGAAGACCGGGTGGAAAGCTACTTTGCTATTCGGTGTCTGGAATCCAAAGAGGTGGACGGCATCCCCCGTCTGTGCTTGAACGGCAAACCCTATTTCTTCCACGGTCTTTTGGATCAAGGTTACTGGCCGGATGGTTTGTTCACCCCGGCCACCCCGGAAGCCTATGCTCAGGATATTCTGGCTATGAAGAAGCTGGGCTTCAACACTTTGCGGAAGCACATCAAGGTAGAACCGGAGGAATTTTACTACCAATGCGATAAATTGGGCATGCTGGTATTCCAGGACATGGTCAACAACGGTCAGTACAAATTCCTGCGTGACACTGCCCTTCCCACGGTTGGTTTCCAGAAACGCAATGATAAAAATTTCCACAAAGATTCCCAGGTGCGAAAAACCTTCCTGGATGCCATGACCGCCACGGTGCATCAGCTGAAAAACCACCCCTGTATTGTCTACTGGACCATATTTAATGAGGGCTGGGGTCAGTTTGACAGCGACCGGGTCTATGGCAAACTCCGCAAGCTGGACAGCACCCGATTCATTGACAGCACCTCCGGATGGTTCCGCAGAAAGCGGACGGATGTGGAGAGTCTGCATATCTATTTTGGCCCTTGGTCCCGGCTGAAGCCCGCCAAAAAACCCCTGGTACTCAGCGAATTTGGCGGTCATACCTATGGTGTAGAGGGGCATCTATTTAACCCGGACAAGGCATACGGCTACAAAACCTGTAAAACCCTGGATGACTATCAAGCCTCGGTGGAGACCCTTTACCGCCAGCGGATTCTGCCCATGATCCCCAAAGGACTTTGCGGCGCGATCTACACCCAGGTTTCTGATGTAGAGGACGAGATCAATGGTGTTCTCACCTACGACCGCCAGGTCTGCAAGCTGGAGGAAGAAACCATGCAGACCCTTGCCCAGGACCTGCAAATCGCCATAAAATAGCTCCCTCCCTACAGGATTGTACGATAAAAACGAGGTTCGACGAATCGAACCTCGTTTTTGTTATTTGGTTTTCTTGGCGGATACCAGCACTACCAATGCGCCCATGGCGGCACAGCCGGTGGATACCCACATCATAGTCTCAACACCCATCAAGCCGCCGGTGGACATGGCCACCACGTTGCCGATGGAAATAGTGCCTGCCAGGTAGCTCTGGGCACGGACAGCGTCCTCCTTGCCCATGACCTCGCCGGCATAGGTAACAGAAGCGATGGCATACAGGCCATAACCCAAAATCTGGGTGGCATGCGCCAGATAGATACCCATAGCACCGTCAGCAAAGGTAATGCCCAAGCACTTGGCAAGGAACATGAAACAGGAGATCCGCAGCAGGTTATTGCAGCGCATCTTCCGGGTTAGGAAGGCAAAGCCCAGCATAATGGGCAGCTCCACATAGGTGGAAATAGCGGCGGCAGTACCCACCACGTTAGAACCCAGGTTCAGCGCATCGGTCACATCACTGAGAAACACCACCAGATAGTAATGGCTGATATTCATCAAGGATGCACCCAACAGGAACAGGGTAAACATGGGATTCTTGGTCAGGAAATTATCCTTGGGCTTCCGGGTGGTCTGGACAGCCACCTCCAACTCCGGCAGACCTTTCTCTGCGCAGTTGTGGAACCACAGAACCATGAGAATCAAGATGGCAGCCATGGTGCCGCCCACCACAGGCACAGCTGCTGTGCCGAATTTGTCGATCAAGTTACCGGCAAACAGGGACACGGTGGCAAATGCCACGCTGCCGATACCACGGGCAACTGCGTATGTAGCCGGTGCGCCCTTGGCGATGGCATCCATACCCAGGGAGTTGCACATACCGGGAGCCAGCTGCAGCAGCGTCAGCACCAGGCAGATACCGGTCAGCGCCAGCACCTTGTTTTCCATGAACATACCGCCCAGACCCAACAGGATCAAAGCCGCCAGCGCCATGGTAGCCACATAAAGCTTCACCTTCTGGGTACGCTTGATGATCTCGCTGACACCGATATTCAAAAATACAGAAGCGGCAGCGGTCACACCCAACACCAAACTACACATGGCATCGGACAGACCCTGTGCGCTCAGAAAGGTCTTGGCAAAATAGATGATCACTGCGTACATGCCCCACATGGAAGCATGTACCAGAGAATAAGAGGCATTTGCCTGGAATTTTTTATTCATTGGGATTCTCCTCATTCTTTTTCTCGGGAAGTCTGCGACGGCGGCGACGACGGGATGCGCCGCTACGGGGTGTCTCCGGATCAGCCTTTTCCACACGACGGGCATAGGCCTCAGCCGCCTCAGAAGTGGCCTCATAGGTCAGACGGCTCACCCGAATCGTGCCATCGGGCTGAGTGGACATACGCACACGGATCAGGAATTTACCATGCTCCGGGCAACCTGCCAGATCCATATAGCGATGACCGGGCTGGGCAAACCAACGGGAGCTGAGCATCTGACGACCGCAGATGGGACATTGATTCTCAGGACCGGACATAGCAGCCAGGGCTGCACGCTTATCGGCATAATCATAGAACACCTTGCGGCTGATGCAACCGGGCAATTCTGCGCCGTGGAAGCCATTCACATGGCTCTTCACCGCATCCTCATATTCTGCAATACCCCGTTTCAGATCCAGCATAGCGCAGATCAATGCCGTATGATAGGCATCGCCCAGGGCATCATGGGCAGGACGGGAAGGCTCGATCTCAAAGATCTCCATGGCGGTCTTCAATGCCTTCTGGGCATTGGAGCCATCGGTCTGGGCATTGAAGATCATCTGGGCATTGTACCAGCGATCCACCCAGCTGTGATCCAATTCATACAGCTGCAGATTTTCCTTCAGAATGGTAATGTCATCAAAGCCCCAGGTCAGGAAAATCACATCCTCACCGCACCAGGTACGGAATGCGGACATGGCTTCCTCCATGGTCACACCCTCTTCCCGCAACTGGGATTCCTTGATGCCGGTGAGCTTGCTGACTCTTCGATTTAAACGACGGTAATATTTGGGCTTCACCAGCACCTGGAACTCATCGGCTACCAACTGCTCCTCGGTCACTCGCACCGCACCGATCTGGAGAATTTCACCCCGGATCTGTACAGGCAGTACCTTTCTGGCAGAGGGAGAACCGGGCCAAGGCTGATTCCACTCCATATCCAAAACGATATAGTCCATGTAAGACGACCTCTTTTACGCATAATTGTGCATTATAGCTTATAATAACACAAATTCCAAAATAGTGCAATAATGAATTACCCTATCCCGAGACATAAAAAAATAAGGAACAGTTTGTATCTGCTCCTTACTTTCACTTTTTCCATAACCGGCGGATCTTATTTTTCACCGCACGGACACGGGGACGCAGCCAACGGCTACGATGCCACAGGCAACGGTAGATTCGATAGCTCCAGCGATTGACGGAAATATACTCCTCATCCCGATAGAAACCGATCACCACACCGATCATCTGGTCATGGTGCACACCGGGCTCATAGGTATACTGGTTATCACCGATACAGGTATAGCTATCCCCTGTCACCTTGGTGATGCGGTGCAGCACATACTGCCCCCCCTTGCGTTGGTACAGGGGTACATCGTACTTTTTCAGCTTGCCGGTCACCGGTGCAATCACCACCGTGTCGATATTCTGACGGATCATGGGCATCATGCTGGTACCCTTCGGGCCAAAACGCACAGTATGACCCTCCGCCAGACGCTCCTTGAACAGGGGCATCAGATCATCCAGATGGTAATCCTTCTTATGCCAAAAAGCCATGCTCAGCCAGCTGGTTCACAAAGCCCTTAACAGCCTTGGCAGCCATCTCCTCATCGGTATCGTCATACTTAGCCAGAACAGCCTTGACAACCTCTTCCTCGGTGGTCTCAACTTCCATGAGCTTCCACAGGAAAGCGGCAGACTCGTTCAGAGTGATCATAGCATTGATGTTCAGATCGCCGGTGGGCAGAACAACAGTATCACCTGCTACCTCACGCAGTACAAAACCTTCTTTAATCTTCATAGTGTATTCTCCTTATCCGCAGACATGGCCTCATAAGCAATGCGAGCCGCTGACTGCTCCATATTACAATATAATTTCCAGACAGGCACCTGCCTTAACAGGCTGTCCAGCATTTCCAATAAATTACCCATTTCCACAGGGTTTGTGGGGCGAACGGTCTGTCCCATCAGGAACATCAGAACCTCTTTTCCCTCCATGGGCGCAATGTGGGTGGTATCGTCCCGATCCAGCACCGCAATACCGGCAACCGGCACACGGATATTTAAATTCTTTCCGGCTTTACCGCTCCAGGGTGTGCCATAGGCATACCAAATGCCATCCTCCCGACGAAGAGCAGGCTTGTCATCATTGATGATAGCGGCTCGGTCGCCAAACTCATCCAGCCAATACTGCACGTGGGTGGACTTGCCGGTTTTCCGGGGGGCAGTGAACAAATAGGCTTTGCCATCTACCACCACAGCGGAAGAATGGAGCAGCATACCGCCATGGGCAGGAAGCTGTTCGTAAAAGCTGGCGCCGCTGGCAAGGTATTCCACATGGGAATCACTCATGCCCGGGTTTTTTGCCGCCACCGCCGGGGTATCAGAGAGAATCACAATATCCGCCTTGGGCTGAGGGGGGATCAAATAAGGCGCAGCCTGTTTTTCTGTTCTGCCAAAGGTGTCCATCTTCACGGTCAACCCAGCGATCTTGTAAAACTGCTCCATGGCCCCTCCTGCCTATAATCTCTCATTCTAGAGAATTATTATAATCTATTTTTTTCCGTTTGTCTATGGGTAAATCATAATTTTTATCACAAATAACAAGAAAATCTCCCGGAATGTTTGCGCATTCCGGGAGATCGCCTTAAATTGTTAAGAAGAAGATAAAGTACATGATGATGTAAACGATGCAGATGCCCAGGATCACAGTGATCATCGGGCCGATCATCATTTTTACAGCCGCCCAATAGGTATCCCATTTCTCCTTGGCGGTGGAATGGGAACGGCTATGACCACGGCTGAGCCGTGTACCGCCCACACCGGACATATCTGCCACAGTGCGGCCATCATCGATCCAAATAGGCTTTTGCTTTTTCTCTTTCTTAGTCATTCTCCCAATCCTCATTCAGCTTATGGCAAGCAGCGCAGTGACCGGGCTCGTACTCTCTGTACTCGGGAGTCACGTGCTTACAAATCTCCTTAGCATAGGGGCAACGGGTATGGAACCGGCAACCCTTGGGGGGATTTGCAGGAGAAGGAATATCGCCACCCAGGACGATACGATTCATCTTCACATCCGGGTCGGGATAAGGAATCGCAGAGAACAGCGCCTGGGTATAGGGGTGGAGGGGGTTAGAGAAGATGTCTTCCTTAGAACCAAACTCCATCATTGCGCCCAGGTACATGACGCCGATCTTATCGGAAATGAACTTAACCACGCTCAGATCGTGAGAAATGAACACATAGGTCAGATTCATTTCCTTCTGCAGCTTCTTCAGCAGGTTAATGATCTGTGCCTGGATGGACACGTCCAGCGCAGAAACAGGCTCGTCGCAAATCACCAGCTTGGGATTTACGGACAGGGCACGAGCGATACAAATACGCTGACGCTGACCACCGGAGAATTCATGGGGGTAGCGCTCGTAATAGTAATCCCGCAGACCGCACTTATCCATCAGATCCAGTACATAATCCTTGATCTGATCCTTGGGAACGATCTTGTGAACTTCCACAGGCTCAGACAGGATGCCGCCCACGGTGCTACGGGGAGGCAAAGAAGAATAGGGATCCTGGAAAATGATCTGCATTTCCTTACGGATATCCCGCATCTGGGAAGAAGTGTAGTTGGTAATATCCTGGCCGTTGAAGATGATCTGACCGCCGGAGGGCTGGTGCAGCTTCAAAATAGCACGACCCATGGTGGTCTTACCACAGCCGGACTCACCTACGATACCCAGAGTCTCGCCGGCCTTCAGCTTAAAGGACACGTCGTCCACAGCGATCAATTCCTGGGTGACCTTACCGGTGATGGTCTTCTTCAAGGGGAAGCACTTGCGCAGATGGCGTACTTCCAGCACAGCCTCGGGATCGAAGGGCTTTTGCATATCTTCCTCGATCTGGGCTTTCCGGGCGGCCAGGAACTTGGCCTCCTCGGCAGCATCGTCATAGACGACCTGAGGATTCTTCTGTTGTTCAGACATTTTGAGCCTCCTCGTCGTACATATGGCATGCTACAAAGTGGGTGGGGCTGACCTGGATCATACCGGGGTACTCACCGGAACAGCTCTTCACGCACTGAGAGCATCTCTCCTTGAAATAGCAATGGTCGGGCATGTTAATGGGGTTGGGCACGTTGCCGGGAATGTTGAACAGGGTGTCGCTGTCGGAATCCAAGGTAGGCTTGGACTTCTGCAGACCCATGGTGTAGGGATGGCGGGGATCGTGGAAGATCTCCTGCACAGTACCCTTCTCAATGACACGGCCTGCGTACATGACTACCACATAGTCAGCCATTTCCGCAATGATACCCAGGTCATGGGTAATGAGCATAATCGAGCCGTCGATCTTGGTCTTCAAATCACGCAATAGATCCAGGATCTGTGCCTGGATGGTCACGTCCAAAGCGGTGGTGGGCTCGTCAGCAATGATCAAACGGGGATCGCTGGCCAGAGCCATAGCGATCATCACACGCTGACGCATACCACCGGACAACTCATGGGGATAAGCGTTGTAAACACGCTCGGGCATGGCGATGCCCACCAGATTCAGCATCTCGATGGACTTGTCCTTGGCTTCCTGCTTGGTAGCCTTGGGCTTGTGGATGAAGGTCACCTCATCCAGCTGCTCGCCAATGGTAAAGATGGGGTTCAGAGAGGTCATGGGTTCCTGGAAGATCATGGCGATCTCCTTACCACGGATGCGGAAGACCTCACGAATGGGCATCTTCGCAATGTCGTAATTCTTCTGCACACCGTCCTCGCTCTTAGCCGCAAAGCGGATAGAGCCGGAAGCGATCTGACCCTGAGGGCCTTGCAACAGACGCATGACGGACATACTGGTTACGGACTTGCCGCAACCGGACTCGCCCACGATACCCACGGTCATATTCTTGGGAACATCGAAGGAAACACCGTTAACGGCCTTCACCACACCCTGCTCCGTATAGAAGTAGGTGTGCAGATCCTCGATCTCCAGAATGTTATTGGGATCTCTCATTTCTGTGAGGAACTCAGATTCCTCGGCCTTACGATACTTGTAGGCCTCCAAACGCTTCATTTCCTTGGCATTGGCCTTGGCAATGGCGCGGATCTCCTTACCGGAGAGATAATGCTTATTTTCAGTTTTTGCCATAGCTTATCTCCTCGCTTTCGGATCCAGGGCATCCCGGAGGCCGTCGCCTACGAAGTTGAAGCCCAAAACAGCGATGACGATGCACACACCTGCAGGTACCCAGACATACAGATGATTCTGCAGCACATCCTGGTTGGTAGAAATGATATTGATCATAGTACCCCAAGCCGCATAGGGAGGCTTGACGCCCAGATTCAAGTAAGACAGGGTGGATTCGTACAGGATCATGGAGCCCAGGCTCAGAGTCATCTGCACGATCAGCTGAGGCATAACATTGGGCACCAGGTGCTTGAAGATCTTTCTGCCGGTGGAATAACCCATCGCCTCGGCAGCCACCATATACTCCTGCTCACGGAGGCTCAGGATCTGACCTCTGACCAGACGGGCAACACCGGTCCAGGAAATGAAGGTCAGGTAGATCATCAGCAGATAAATACGGTAACGGGCATCAATGTCAGAGGCATCCAGAACCGTAGAAATAATCAGCAGAATGGGAATACCGGGCAAGCACATGAGCACGTCGGAAAGACGCATGATCACCGTATCTACCCAGCCGCCAAAGTAACCTGCTACGCCACCCAGGACAACGCCCAGAATGGTGATCAGGAACACAGCCAGGAAGCTGACGATCAGGGAGATCCGTCCGCCGTACATCAGACGCACAAACACGTCACGGCCGTCGGTATCCGTACCCAGAAGATGACGGGAAGAAGGACCGGTCAGGTTATGGTCTGCCTGCTGGGTTTCCACGCTCTGACGGAGGGTGTACTCCTGGCCATCTACGGTATAGGTGGTCTCGGACTCAGCATAGTCGATCTTACCGGCACGGTCAACCTCGATCTCACCCCATTCGGTGTAGATCAGAGGGCCAACAAAGCTGAACAGGAACAGGCTGATCACCATGACCAGACCTACGATACTCAGCTTGGAGCGGAAGAAGCGGCGCACCACCATACGGGTGGGAGACATGAGCTTCACATTTTTATCAAGAGGCACTTCGGTATCTTCTACCTCAGGCGTCACTTGTTCTTTGTTCAGTTCTTCCATGTTCATGCCTCCTTACTTCAGTTTTACGCGGGGGTCAACCAAGCCGTACATCAAGTCGGCCAGCAGAACACCCAGCACAGAAAGCATTGCCAGGAACATATTGTAGCCCATGATGAAGGGAATATCGCCTTCGTTCATGGCCTTCAGGGCAATGTTACCGATACCATCCAGGTCAAACAGCTGCTCGGTGATGATAGCACCGGAGAACAAAGTGGGCAGCAGACCTGCCATACTGGTGACCAGGGGGATCAATGTGTTACGGAAAGCATGCTTGTTGATGACCACCTTTTCCTTCAGACCCTTTGCGCGGGCAGTACGGATGTAGTCGGAGTTCATAACTTCCAGCATGTTGGTTCTGGTCATACGCATTCTGGCACCGATACTCAAAATAACGATGGTCAGTATGGGAATGAACAGATGTTTTAAGTAGTCCATCATCAGCGCCACGCCTTGGTAAGATGCCGAGGCTGTGACCATGCCCGAGGATGGGAAGAGTCCCAGTTTTAGGGACAGAATACTTCTGAGCACGTTGCCAAAGAAGAAGGAAGGCAGAGAAATACCTACCATAACCAGCACCGTAACCAGGTAATCCCGGAAGCTGTACTGGTGGGTTGCCGCCGTAATACCCAGAGGGATGGCGATCAAGAATTCAAAAATCGTAGCGACCAGAGCGATACCAAAGGAGATACCCATGTGCTCCACGATCACCTGACCAACAGGCAGACCGTACTTGAAGCTGGTACCCAGATCAAACCGTGCCAGCTTGGACAGCCAGGTGAAATAGCCGGACAAAATGCCGCTGAAGCTGTTATCGCCCAGACCGTACATCTTATACATAGCTTCCTCTGTCTCTTTACTGACAATGGCGCCACCCTGGTTCATAGCCGTGATCTTGTTCTGGATGTAGTCCACAGGCATCAACCGGATCAAGAAATAAATGATCATGGATACGCCGATCAGGATCAGAATGGACTGGCCCAGTCGTTTGAGGATGTATTTTAACATAAATCTTCTCCGAATCAAATTCAAATTCATTGTGCCAATGGCACAACGAATTTGATAATGAATAGTGAATATTGAAGAATGAAAAATGAATAATAATGGTGTCGCTAAAGCGACTTATTGAAAATCCATTCCCGAAGGGAATACCGCCATTATTCATTATTCATCATTCATTATTCATTCGTGTAATAGAAATCTTCGTTTTCCCGGCTCCGGGTTGGAGCCGGGATTGTTACGAAAGGGATTAGCCGGCGAACTCGATCTCCCAGATACGATCCAGGGGGCTGGAGTAGGGGTTCAGCTCCTTGGGCAGGCTGGAGGACTTGATGACCTTGGAGTTGTAAGCGTACAGAACGTTTCTCTGGTACACGGGCAGCTCCACAGCCAGATCCAGGATGTAGCCCATAGCGTCCTGATACAGGTCAGCACGGGTAGCCTGGTCGTTGGTCTCACGAGCCTTGTCGATCAGATCGGACAGGTTGTTCAGAATGTTCATTTCCTCTGCGCTACCGCTGTTCTTCAGGTAGTTATAACCCCAAGCCAGAGTGGAGGTAGCGGTGGAATCCTTGTGGTAGACCTGGTACATATCGGGGTCCAGAGCGGAGGACCATGCAGCGGCCCAAACCTGCAGAGAACCGGTGTTGATCTTGGTCAGAGCCAGGGAGTCGCAGACCACGTCTACTTCCCAACCCAGGCCGTTCAGCATTTCTGCTGCGTCACGGAACACCTTGTAGGTGGGGTGATCCTGCAGGCTGGAACCTGCGATGGTGAAGGTAACCTTCAGCTGAGAGTCACCAGCGGAAACGCCGGCAGCTTCCATGTACTTCTTAACATTGGTGATAGCGGTTTCCTCGCTCCAAGTACCCATCTGGGGGTAATCCTTGCCGTTGTACTTCTCGTCCTGGCCGTCGGGGTAAGCCCAGCTGACGGTGGACATATTCCAGCAGATCTGCTGTGCAGTACCTGCACGGTAGTAGCTCAGAGCCTGTGCGGTGTTCATAGCGCACATAATCGCACGACGCAGGTTGATGTCGTTGATCTTAGCGGAGTTGATACCCACATAACCGTAACCCAGCTGGGGGCTTTCCAGCATCACAGTGCCGTTCTTGCCCATCTTCTGCAGCTGCTCGTAGTTGTTGGTGGTCAGCTGGGGGCTGATGTAGTGGACAGAGCCATCCTTCAGAGCGGAGATCGCGTTGTTGGAGCTGACGACCTGGTAACGGATCTTGTCGATCTTAGCATTCTCGATGCCAGCGCCAACGGTATGGAAGTTGTCGTTCTTCTTGAAGTAGACAACGTTGTTGGTATAGAAATCGGACTCGGTGGGCTTGTCGGAGTTCTTGCTGTTGGTGCACTTGTAAGAACCGGCGCCCATGGGCAGCTTAATGTTACGAACAGACTGGATAACACCGGTCATGAAGTCGTAGCTTGCAAACTCAACGCCGAACTTGTTGTTGGCAATATCCACGCCAACGGAGCTGCCCTCACCATAGTAGTGCTGAGGAGCGATGGTGATTGCGAAGTTCCACATAGCCTTGGGGTCAACACCGTCGATGGTGACCTTCAGAATGTCGTGCTCAGCGGTGTTGGTAACAGTGCCGTCGGCATTGTGGCCGGAAGCAACGGTGTACTCGGTACCGTTAACGGTGATCTTAGAACCGGCAGCATCGGTGTGGCCCAGGGAAACCAGACCAGAGATGTTGGGAACAGCCAGGCCGCTCTCACCGGCATTCTCGTGGAGGATAACTTCCTTAGCCTTAGCGGTGAACTCGGTGGACAGGGTGTTACCGGTTGCCCAGTACAGCAGGATCTGATCGAAAGCAGTGGAGATCTTATCGTTGTAGACGAAGTTGATAGCGTCTTCCTTGGTCTTGATGGTGTCGCCGTAGGTCTTGGTCAAGGACTCGATGTTGGTACGATCCTTCTTGCCGTCAGCGCCTTCAGCGTACTTAACATCCACATAGCCCTCGGTGAACATGAAGCAGAAAACCTCATCCTTGAACTCTGCGTGCTTGTCATAGGGAGCATCGGTGTAGGAATCCTTAGCACCCTTGTAGTCGTTCTCCAACTCCTCCTTGAACAGCTTCAGAGCGTAGTCGTAGTCAGCCTTCAGGTTCTCGTTGGTCACTTCGGAAGCGTTGTTGGAAACAGCGGCCTTGTAGCCGGAGCTCAGGCTGTGGGAAGCGATGGCTGCGGACATCTCATCATAGGAAGCCTCGCCGTTGTTCTTCTTAGCCAGAGCGGTGTAGACGGAGATCAGCTCACGCTTACGGTCAGCTGCACGGGAAGCTGCCTGTGCAGAGATCTGATCGTCAGCATTGGAGTTGCCGGAGCTGATGGTCTGGGTGCGGTACTCCTGCAGACCCTGGATACGGGTGGAGTACAGGGTGTTAGAACCGGTGTAAACGGGGTCCAGGTACACATAGTAGTTGAACAGCACGTCCTCCATGGTCAGAGGATGGCCGTCAGCAAACTGGATGCCGTTCTTCAGAACGAAGTAGTAGGAGGTGGTGTTGTCGCCGTTCTCTACGCACTCGTAGTCCAGGGTAACAACAGCCTCGTTCTCACCGAAAGCCACGCCAACCTTGTCGTTTTCGACCTTGGAGGTCAGCATGCCGATCTGGGTCATAGCCACGATGGTGCCATCATAGCTGGAGGTGTAGAAGAAGGGGTTGAACAGGCCGTCCAGCTGCTCTGTCATGATAACAAAAGCATCAGCCTTCTTGCCGTCGCTACCGCCGCAAGCGGTCAAGGTAGCACCCATGCTCAAGCACAGCGCCAGGCACAGGATCATGGAAAGAATTTTCTTTGTCATTGTCTTTTACTCCTTAATAGATTTGATAGAAATGTTTCATATCGTCTCGGGAAATGCTGCCCCCAAGGCTTTTGGGAAGCCCTCGGGGCAGCCTTCCCCGAAAATGACTATCGATATTGGCTTGGGTGGCGGGAGCAAGCCCCCGCCCTACCCGATTGCTTTTTACTCAGCGGGGCGCTGGTCTACCAGAGTGATCTCGGCAGTTTCCAGAGTAACGTCGCCCATACCGCAAATAGTGCCGATCTCATAATCCTCAGTGCCGAAGTAAGCATCAGCGCCGATGATCATCTGGCTGGAGCGAATATTCAGACCGGTCAGGTCTGCGCCCTCGGTCACAGTACCGGCCAGCAAGCCGTAGTAAGTACCGGGCACACGCGTACCGGCCTTCACCGTAAAGGTGATGTTCTCCAGAGACAGATCGTTGATCTTCGCTGTCTCGGTGAGAGAACCGAACATACCGGCATTGTTCTTGGAGTTGTTGGTCTGCTCGATCACAGCATTGGAAATGGTGTGACCATTGCCCACGATGGTGCCGGAGAAGTTACCGTACAGCAAGGAGGTGGGCCAGAACTTATCTGTAAAGTCCAGATCTGCATGGATCACATAGCTGCCACTGGGACGAGCATTACTGATGAACTGATCTGCATTATAAATATGGAACCAAGTGCCATCGATCATATCCATATAGATCTTCAGCACAGGAGAATCGCCGGTGGCGTTTTCCTGGTTCAGCGTGCCGGGGTGCTTGATCACAGCTTCGGTAATGGGCTGCTTGCCCTCGGCATCATAGTAAGCGGTCTCAAAGGTCTTGTTTTCCACAGCAGGGAACTGACCCAGAACCTGTGCGCCGGAGTTCTCATCCCAGTAGGGCATGGTAATGGACATATCCTCCAGGGGATTCACGTTGATCACCTTCACCGGTGCGCTGGTGTCTGCTCTGTCATAGAATTCCACTTGATACAGAGGAACCCATGCGGCATACAGGGTCAGCACAGGCTCAGTAGCGGAGTGCTTAGCCTTGGGATCAACGGTCAAACGATCGGTTTCAAAATTCCAGGGCTCAGCAAAGGTCTGTGTGCCGTCCTCTGCGGTTTCGCACTTGGCATACCAGCCAGCCAGGAAGTAACCTGTCTTTTCTGCCTGGAAAGCATTGACGCCACGTGCCTCATTATCGGGAGTGATCAGAGCGATCTGTGCCATGCCGTTTTCATCCTTGGGCGCATTGTTTGCGTTGAAGGAATCCACGATCACGGAGGTGCTTGTGGTAAACACACCACCGTTGGCATCATATTTCACGCTGATCTTGTAATTGTCTTCGTCGTTTTTTTCGTAGGGGGTCTTTTCGCCGTTACAGCCGGTCACCAGAACCAGGGCTGCCAGCACCAGAACCACCAACAAAATTCGATTCCATTTTAGTTTCATATCGTTTTTCTCCTCATGTAGGGAACGGATTGCTCCGTTCCCTATAAGGTTATTCCTCAGTTTCCTCGGTTACTTCCTGGGTATTCTCCTGGGAAGCTTCCTCAGTCTCCTTCTGTGCCTTCTTGCACTTGCAGGACTTGACCTTGCCCATGAGCGCAGCCAGCCACTTCTTAGGTGCTTGGGGATCGTTCTTCAGCACAGGAATCAGAACCATTGCGCCGCAGGCAAGCAATACCACGATCACACCAATCACGCCCCACAGAGCGGTGTTGGTCTTCTTCTCGGTCTTCTCAGACTCGGTAGCGGTCTGCTCTTCCTCGGGCTGTGCGGGATTCTCCAGCGCATGGATACGCTGCTCAGCAGAGATCAGCTTGCCGGAGTTGGTCACCATAGCCAGCTGCTCGGTGGTTGCCACCTTATCGTATGCAGCACGGGCAGCAGCGACCACGTTCTTGTGCTCCAGTTCCACACGCTCGGGGATCTGGTTGATGGCATTGACAGCAGCCATGGTGGTCTTATCGGGAGCGTTGGCACCACTCAGGGTGTCATCGAAGTACATACCGTAGATGTAGCTGTCATAATTCTTGCCGTTCACGGGACGGATCATGGTCAGCTTATTCTCCACGTAACCAACATAGTCCACGAAGTTTGCGCCGTAGAACACGTTGGAGTACATACCGCCGGTAACGTTCCACATGAAGTAGGGCACCAGGTTCATGGGCTCAATGGTAACTTCCTGGCCTGCCCAGTCGGTGTAAGTGCCGTAGTCACCGGAACCGGGGATATGCTCCAAAGTCTCGAAGTAGGAAGCGTCGAACTCCTCTTCCAGGATGGGCGCATCGTAGCTGCAGAAGATCACCATATCCAGATCCTGGCAGCCAAAGAAGGCCTTGTGACCCAGAGATACCAGAGTATAGGGCAGAGTCACACGCTTCACATCGCTGCCGGCAAAGGCATAGGAGGTCACGCGGACAGTACCGTCAGCGATCACCGCATTCATGGGATCAACACCGCAGTAGGTAATCAACTCCAGACCGGAGGGAACTTGGCAATACAGAGAACCGCCAATCACCTTAACGGTTTCGCTGATATCGTAGTTATAGATGATGGAGTCTTCCACCAGATCACGGAAGGTTGCGGATTCCAGGATGCTGAAGGGCTCCAGCTGACACAGAGCGAAGGGGTTATCGCCCAAGGTCTTGATCTTCTCGCTCAGGGTGACCTTGAAGGGAGACAATTCTTCCTTCATGAATGCCTGTGTACCCACGTTTTCTGCACCGGACAGATCAGCCTCGGTCAACATGGTGTAAGCAAAGCCATAGTCGCCCACATCGGAAACGGCCTTCATGTTCTCCACGGTGGCCAGGGTCTTGTTGTAAGCAAATGCGCCTTCACCGATGGTCACACCCTCGGGATTCAGCTTCACAGAAGTCATGTGGTCATTCTCAACGAATGCATACTCACCGATGGTGGTAGCTGCAGACAGATCCACAGAAGTCAAAGACTTACCGGTCATGAAGGCATAATCGCCGATGGCGGTCACAGCCTCCAGGTTAATGGTCTGCAGAGCCTCACAGCCTGCGAAGGTGTACTGCTTCAATTCGGTCACACCGGCGCCCAGATGTGCGCTGACCAGGTCACGGCACAAAGCGAAGGCATATTCGCCAACGGAGGTAGCCGCAGACAGATCCACAGAGGTCAGAGCAGGTGCATGGAAGGTGGAAATGTAGTAGCCTTCCTTGCTGACCGCATTGATGGTCATATCTCTATCCATGCAGACATAGTACTCGTCACCGGAGAAAGCATAGTCACCAATGGTCACAGCCTTGCTCAGATCAATGGATGCCAGAGCGGTACAATTGTAGAATGCCTGCTTGCCGATGTTCGCATTTGCGCCCAGGGTCACAGTCTTCAAGGAAGCATGACCTGCGAATGCATGCTGACCCAGGGTGACATTGTCACCGATGGTCACATTCTGCAGAGCAGAATGGAACTTCCAGCGATAGCGCTTTTCGCCATCTTCATCCAGATACTGTTCCACGTCAAAGGACTGATCCTTATCCATGTGGAATGCATAGTCACCGATGGTGGCATCGTTGCCGATGGTCACGGTGTGCAGATCCTTACACTGTGCGAACACACCCTCTGCCAATACGGCGCCGTCGGGGATATGCACCTCGGTCAGCTTGGTGAAGCCGAAGGCATACTTGCGGATCTCCGTATCCTTGGTGATGGTGGGCAGCTGGCTAATCAACGTCTCAAAGAATGCGTAATCGCCAATGGTAGTCAAAGTGCCGAAGTTCACAGTGGTCAGTCGATCACAGGAGGACAGACCGTAATCTTCAATAGCGGTAACGCTGGGAAGATCAATGGACTCCAGACGATTGTTGTGGGAGAATGCGCCCTTACCAATGGTGGTAATGGTTGCGCCGCCAATATTCTCTGCGGTGAAAGTACCTGCAGCCTTGGGTGCTACTGCATACAAGGTCTTGCCGTCAGCAGAGATAATGTAGTCAGCGGTCTGTGCCTTATAGGTGGTGTTGCCGTTTTCTACCACATAAGAGGTAATGCCGGTATCACGGAATGCATACTGACCAATGGTCTTTACATCAGGACCGATGGTGACGGTGGTCAGACCCTTTGCCTCGTGGAACATACCCTCGGGCACAACAGCTGCGTTCACGTAGAAGCTCTTCAGCGCATCACAGCCGGTAAACACATAAGGACCGTACTTAACCTTATTGGCAGTAATGGTCACAGTTTCCAGACCCTTACAACCGGCAAATGCATAGTCACCAATGGACAGCAGGTTGTCGCCGGTGGTCACGCCTGCCAGCTTCTGGTTGCCGGCAAAGGCATAGGGGGAGATCATGCAGATGCTGCTCAGATCCAAAGTCTCACGCAGGTCACACATCTCGAATGCGCTGCGGCTGATGACCTTCAGATTGTTCTCACCGGAGAAGGTGACCTTCTTCAGAGAGGTACAGCCGTAGAATGCGCCGTACTCAATGAACTCCATGGTGGAGGGCAGAATGATCTCTTCCAGAGCGGTCAGATTTGCAAAGGCATACGCGCCGATCTTCTCGATACCCTCAGGGATGGTAACCTTGGTGATGGTGTTATCACCGATGTACCACTGCTTGCTGGTCTCAGCATCGTCAAATGCCAGTTCTTCCTCTGTCTTCTGGACATAGTCGAAGTTTGCGAAAGCAAAGTTGCCGATTTCCTTATAACCCTCATCGCCGGGGATCATAACGTGACCGCCCAAGCCATAGTAGTGGGAAATAGAGCCACCGGTACGGGTGTAGGCTTCCTTAACCTCAATGCTGATGGACTCGGAGAAGTAGGTGCTGCGATCGTCCTGCATGACCTTCACGGTAACAGAGGCGAAGCCTTCTGCCACAGCGGTCACAACACCGCTGTCATTGACAGTCACGATGCTGTCGTTACTGGTCTCAAATACCACCTTGGTATCATTGGGATAGTAAGCATCCAGCTCATAGGTCAGGCCTACGGACTCAGAAGGATACAGCGTCAAGCTGGTGTCACCCTCAAAGAAGCGGTTATCACCGGTGTCACCGATCAGCTTGTCCTCGCTGTTGACCATGTAGTAAGCCTTCAAAGTGGTGTAACCCACCAAGCGGAAGGTATCGGCTACAGGCTTATCGTAACGGACATAGCCCTCATCGCCTTCCTTCAGAACCTTAACCTGGAAGATGATCTCCTTCTCGGTCTTGGGATCCTTGACCTTCACATTGGCCTGGCCGGAACCGGTAGCTACCAGCTTATCGTTGACCACACGGACAACGCTGGGACGAGAGGAGGTGATCTCCAACAGCTCGCTCCACTGGGTATCGGGATAGACCAGAGGATCAATGGTAAAGATCTCGTTGGGGCTCAGAGTCAAGCCTTCCTCAGACAGATTCTCAAAATAGAAATCCACAAAGTCATCGGGCAGGCCGATCTCATAGGTTGCATAGTTCAGAGCATAGTCATAGGTGGTCAGCACGAAGGTGTTGGGGTTGGTGCTGTCTTCCTTCAAGGTGTACAGGTAATCCGTCAATTCAAAGGTGACAACGGTGGTGCTGTCAGGCTGAGAATAGATGGGAGTCATGTACTGCTCAAATGCCTTCAGTTCGGGAGTGGCATTGCCATTCTCGTCCTCGCCCATGGTAACATAGCCAAGCTGTGCGGCCATGGAGTAGTGGTTATCGTAAACGGAGACCTTAGCGAAGAGCTTGTTCTTCTTATTGGTCTTGTCGTACTCGAAGTAATACTCCACACCGGAAACGGTGGGTGCTTCGAAGTCCACGGTCAAGGGGAAGCTAAAGGTATTCTTCTTATTGGTGTCAATACCGCCATCCTCGTTATAATCCAGATAACCGGTCAAGGTCACGGTATAGGTGGAGTTGTTGGTCAGATTGTAATCCTTGGTATCGAACTCGATCTCCACGTTTGCC
Organism: Oscillospiraceae bacterium; assembly: GCA_017549125.1. Taxonomy (GTDB): domain Bacteria; phylum Bacillota; class Clostridia; order Oscillospirales; family Oscillospiraceae; genus Faecousia. The sequence goes on from JAFYVL010000047.1 coordinate 25,200, forward strand.
GGGTAGATAGAGCCGCCGTCACCGTAGGACTTACGCACATCCGTATCCACGGTCTCAAAGATCACTTCGCCGGTGGCGTCATCGGTGATCTCGATCTCAATGCGACGGGCATTACGGAGCAAGCCGGCCCATACGAAACGCAGAGAGTGGATCGTGCCGTCCTGGTTGGACAGAGCCACATAGTTGGGGTTGGCAGAGATCACAATATCCTTGGGATCTTGCAGGAAGTAATAAGTACCCAGGTAGCTGACGTAGTCTGCTTCCACACCGCCGATGGGACGGGTAGCGTAAGCGTCTGCCTTGGTCTTGTCTTCTTCATTCAAACCATCGTTGAGTTCATCAGCGTTGGTATCATAGTAAGTCAGGTCGAACAGAGGGGCAACGGTCCAGTCGCCAAAGAATGCCAGGTAAGGAATGCTCAGATCCACCTTCGTGCCGGACTCGGCCTTCAGGGTGATGAAGCCTTCCACATACATGCCGTTCTCAAAGGAGTTGGTCAAATATGCCTTATCTGCATCGGTGAGAGCGATCTTCACAGTGACCACAGCGGTCTTGCCTGCGCCAACGGTCACCTTCTTGCCACTCTGAGAGCCGCCCTCTACGGACAGGATCTCCATCTTGGCCTCCAGGGAATAAGCTTCCTCGGTGACAGTGGTCTTACCGGCAGCGGTCTTGGTCTCGCTGACACCCTCGGTGAGTACATAAGAGCCCAGGGTATAGCTGACCTTCTTATCGCCGAAGTTCTCGATCTCGAACTTCATCTCGTAGACACCCTGCTTCTGGGGATCGTCGCCCAGCTCCAGCTTGGTCTTGTCTACCTTGTTGCCTTCTTTATCGTAAGTGGTAATAAATGCGGGGGTCTTCATAGCGTTGCCCAGGTTTGCCAGACCAGCGCCCTGCTTTCTGACAGCATAGGGCAGGCCGTTGGTACCCAGCGCAATATCTGCGGTGGACATGAGCAGCTTGTTGACCATTTCGTTGACCTTCACCTTGTCCTCAGCGATCTCGGGGAAAGTCTCCTCCACATACTGACGCATGAGGATCACCACACCTGCCAGGTTGGGGCAGGCCATGGAAGTACCGGACAGACGGTCATAGCCACCACCGGTGACGGAGGACAAAATGTTACCACCGTGGCCGGTCAGCTCGGGCTTAATGTTCAAGCTGGGAGTGGGGCCCCAGGAAGAGAACTCAGAAATGAAAGGACCTGCGGTCTGTTCCTTGCTCAGCTTCAGCTTGCCACCGCCGGTAGCGGCCAGCATTTCGCCATCATTCTGAGAAATGGAACATACGGGGATCTCAGCGTCACCCACGTTCATCTTGATCTCACCGGATACATTATTATAAATAATAACACCGGCAGCACCCTGCTTCTGGGCAATCTGTGCTTTTTCTTCGAAGGTGTTGTCACCACGGCGAACCAGAGCGATCTTACCTTCCACATTCAGACCTGTGTAGTCCACGCTACGACCCACACCGGGAACCACAATGAACTCATAGGTCTTGGACTTGTTATCACCCAGCAGTGCAGCGTAGAAATCCTTCTCCTCGCTGGCTGCGTCGGTGGCCTCATCAAAATAGATGATGGTATCGCCATACTTCAGATAAGGAGTCTCCTCACCGGCAATGGATGCGATGGACAGAACGCCCTCGTAAGTACCGGGAGAACCAACCGTACCGGTATCGGGGTTGGAGGTCAGACCCAGGTTACCATTGGCCTCAGAGCCGTAAGCAGAAGAGTAGCTGTTGGATGCGGCAACCACAACAGAGATACCGTTCTCACGGATTCTGTCATAGACACCGGACAGCACTTCTTCGTCGGTCTCACGGGCAAAGCCTGCGGCAGTACCCAGGGACATATTGATCACGTCAACACCCAGAACCACACAGTCTTCCAATGCGGACAAGATCCAGGAAGCTCTTGCGGTGTCCATAATATCGGAGAAGGTCTTCATGGAGACCAACTGAGCATTGGGAGCAACACCGGTGATCACATCGTCCTTACCGACAATAACACCGGAAACGTGCGTACCGTGGTTATTGTGGGTGGAGTAGACGTCGGGATCGTTATCAGCATAGTCATAGCCGTAAGGCACCTTCTCATTGATGTATACATCATCAACACTCAGGCCGCCGGACTGCTCATAAGCCTTGGTCTTATTCAGAACCGCAGCCACCTCTTCGTAGGTCAGACCCAACTTGGCAGAGGAGAAGTTGCTGGTGCTAAAAGCGGTATGGCTGGAGTCCAGACCGGTATCCAGCACAGCCACGACCATGCCGGAACCGTCATAGCCGCTGTTGGAGCTGTCGAAAATACCGGTGTTCTCATAGAAGTTAACCGCATTTTCAACCACCTTGGCATCGGCAGTCTCATATTCTTCGCAAACGATGATGCCCTGGCCATCGGTCAGGCTCTGGCAGGTGATATCGAAATCACGAGCCTGGATCACCAGCTCGAAGCCGGACAGCAGAGTTGCATAGTCCAGACCCTGGGTGTAGTTCACACCGGCCTCGTCCAGCTTCTGCAGGATCTGCGCCTTCTCACCTGCGATCTGGGACTGAATATCAGCAGCCTCCTGATCGTTCAGCACATACTGCGCAAAACTCTGGGTGGAATCACCCTGCTCATACGCAGTCAGCATATCCGGAACATCCACGGTGATGATCACAGAGATCTCCTGATCGTCGGCAATATGATCTGCCAACTGGAACATCACAGAGTTGTTCAGATAGTCCTTGTAGTCCACCTTCAGATCATCTAATCTGTTGATGGTTGCGCCGGACTTGGTTGCATTGCTGGCTTGTACCGGGGAAACCGGGATCATGGACAGTACCATGACCATCACCAACAGCATCACCAAAGCGGGGCGCCACAGCTTCTTTACAGCATTCATCTTCATTGGTTTTTCGCCTTTCATAATAGATTTCTATTTAACAATGTGATTTCGGGTAGAACAACAAGTCCCAATATGCTTTACAAAGGCGGGTTTATTGCCCTATCTTCATTTTTACGCATACTTCCACGCATACATAGTTCAGTTTATAATAACCTATTTCACCAGTAAATGCAAGGATTTTTCTGTGTAGAATCACATATCCGTGCAAAGTTTACAATTTGTCCGCTCCATACAGACAGTTGCACAGATTTCGTTCTTCGTGCAAATATTCTACAAAAAATTGCACAAGAAAACTCCAATTTGAAACGCATGGGCGTTTCATCCCAATACGCGTTAACCTTGGGTGGTAATCGTTTTTGCCCAAACCCGCCCGGTAACGCTATATATCAATAACCATAAGGGCTTGATGCAGAAACGACACCGGGCGGATAATATCCGCCCCTACCAAGTGGAACGATAAATATGAATTTGACACCGGTGGGGGTATATATTATAATGTATAAAAAATTGGGGGTATGTTATGGATCTGGAGAAAGCAAAGGAAATACTGGTCACCGGCGGATACACCTGCGTGCTATGCCGTGCAGAGCAGATCATTACCAGTAACCGGCGAGGGGTTGCGCCCTTAATGGAGTTATGGGATGCACGACGGGATGTGACCGGTTTTAGCGCCGCTGATAAAGTGGTGGGCAAGGCCACTGCCCTGCTGTATTGCCTGCTGGGTGTCAAATCCGTATATGCTATGGTTATGAGCCGTCCGGCTTTGGCAGTTTTAGAAGCCCATGGCATTGAAATTGGCTACGAACAGCTGGTGGATGCCATCCGCAACCGCACGAACACCGGCTTCTGCCCCATGGAAACCGCCACCCGGGACATTCACGATCCCAAAGATGCTCCCCAAGCCATACGGAAGGCATTGGCATCACTCGAACCATAATCAAATTCCAATTTGTCGCACACAAGGCTCCCCTCGTAGGGGAGCTGTCGCGAAGCGACTGAGGGGTTAGCAGATCTCAATCTCCGTAAACCCCTCCGCCCCTTTGGGGCACCTCCCCTACAGGGGAGGCAAAGCGACAAATTGCAGTTTATTGCGCAAAAAAACCGCAGGTAAACCTGCGGTTTTTGTTATTTTACGGTTTTTTCTACGATGCACTTGCCGTCACGCATTTCCATGGTCCAATCCGACAGGGCAATGGCCGCAGGACGGTGGGTCACAGCAATGCAAGTCTTGCCGGGCAGGCTGCTCAGCCGCTCCAGCACAACGGTTTCCGTCTGGGCATCCAGGGCAGAAGTGGCTTCGTCCAGCAGCATAATGGGTGCATCACTCAGCACCGCACGGGCAATGGACAAACGCTGCGCCTGACCTTCTGAAAGACCGGCGGCACTCTCGCCGATCACCGTTTCCAGACCCTTGGGCAGGCTGGGCAGGTAATCATCCATGGCACTAATATGTACTGCACGCTGGATCTGCTCCTCGGTGGCATCGGGACGGGTCAGAATCAAGTTATCCCGGAGCGTACCGCTGATGAGCAGATTGCCCTGGGGTACATAGGCAAACATCTTTCTGGTGGTACGATCCACGGCTACCGACCCGTCGCCGGTTTCAATGCTCAAGCCACCATCTGCCGGGTGGAAAATACCCAGCATGATCTTCAGCAAGGTACTTTTACCAATACCGGAATGACCCAGGATCACACCGAACTGACCCTTGGGCAGAGAAAACTCTGCATTTTCAAAGACACGGTCACGGTCATAGGCAAAGCACAGACCCTTGGCATCCAAAGATACCATCTTTTCGTACAAAGCGTCCGCATCCTGCTGCACAGCGGTTTCCTCGGGGATCAGCTCCACCAATTCCATCAAACGCTCCGCAGCAGCCACAGCGGCAATATACTGGGGCATGATACCGGACATATTGACCATGGGGGCTTTCACCTGGTTGATCAGCTGGGTCACCGCCATCAAAGTACCGTAATCCATCCGTCCATCCAGAATACGACCGGCGCAGAACACCAGGGCGCAGAAGGATGCACCGTAGGCAAAAATACTGACACAGGAAGAAGAGATCAAGGATACATTCTTCCGCTTCTGCTGAATGTCAAAACGAGTCTTCATCAGCTTGTCAGACCGCTTCTCCATTTCGTCGGAGACGTCCATAGCCTGCACCATCAGCAGTTTTTCCAGAGTTTCCTGGATAAAACCGGACACACGACCATTCTCCTCGCTGACACGCTTGTTCAGATTCTTCAGTTTCCGGCGGACAAAGCCTGTGAGGAATACCATCACAATGCCCACACCCAGCGCCACCAGGCACAGCATAGGCTCCATAGCCACCAATACGCTGAAAGCCGAGGTCAAGCGTGCGACCATAGATGCGCAGGTAGGGAGCAAAGTCACAATGGTATTGTCCAATGTCGCCACATCGTTATTTAAGCGGTTTAATAATTCACCGCTATGGTAGGCAGAAACACCGGCATAATCGCCGTGGAGCAGATCATGCAACAGATCGTGTTTCCAGTCCCGATCCAGTTCTGTCACCAGCCGTTCCTTTAGGAAACGATCCAGAATCTGGGTAAACAAAATACCCAAAACAATGCACAACTGCACCACAACTGCCTTTTTGAACTTGTCCGGATCACCGGAAACCGCCCCATTGATCACGTCCTTAGTGCCCAGGGCAAACCATACGGAGAATATGGCATTGGCCACGCTGGATAAGGTCAGCAGAATGATCTTAGGGATTCTTCTGCGTATTCGTTTACATACCCATAAGAGGGCAGATTGTTTTTTCATTCCATTTATCCTCCAAAAGGAAGCTATTTTCCTAGATTTTATCATTATAGCATAGATAACCCACTATTTCAAACATAAATTTATCGCTTTGCCTCCCCTGTAGGGGAGGTGCCCCGAAGGGGCGGAGGGGTTTACGGAGATTGAGATCTGCTAACCCCTCAGTCGCTTCGCGACAGCTCCCCTACGAGGGGAGCCTTGTGTGCGATAAATTTGAATTTATGTTTTTTTGAAAAAACACTTGTAAAATCTGTGAATTTGGCTTATACTCTTAGAATAACATTGGCAAAGAGAGGGAAATACTATGGATTTGATTTCCGTTCGTGAATTATTCAAAAACACCGATGCATACATCGGCAAAGAGATCGAGATCGGCGGCTGGGTGCGTAATCGCCGTCCCAGCAAGCAGTTTGGCTTCATTGTTCTCAATGACGGCACATATTTTACCCCTGTGCAGGTGGTCTACAACGACAGCATTGAGAATTTCCAAGAGATCTCCAAGATCAATATCGGCGCAGCCCTGATCATCAAGGGTACTGTGGTGGCGACCCCCGATTCTCAGCAGGCCTTCGAGATCCAGGCCAGCCAGGTGACCGTAGAGGGCGCATCCACCGGTGACTATCCCCTGCAGCCCAAGCGTCACACCATGGAGTACCTGCGTACCATCACCCATCTGCGTCCCAGAACCAACACCTTCCAGGCTGTGTTCCGTGTCCGCAGTTTGATCGCCCATGCCATCCACTGCTTCTTCCAGGAGCGTGACTTCGTGTATGTGCATACACCCTTGATCACCGGCTCTGACTGTGAGGGTGCAGGCGAAATGTTCCAGGTCACCACTCTGGATCTGAACAACATCCCCATGACCGAGGATGGCAAGGTGGATTTCTCCCAGGACTTCTATGGCAAGCCCACCAACCTGACCGTTTCCGGTCAGCTCAACGGCGAGACCTTCGCCATGGCTTTC
>JAFYVL010000048.1 GCA_017549125.1 Oscillospiraceae bacterium
TACCGTAAATCAGCCTAAAACTTTTGCTAATTTTTTCGCAGAGCGCCGCACGCGACGCTCTACTTGTCATGCCATTTTGTGGTTGTAATCGATCTATGAATTTTTCTTAATTTAGGGCTTGACTTTTAATAGTTAGTCTGTATTTATTGGTTGTTTTTCAAAGAAGCCAGATATTCGGCTGTGACGATACCGGCAGGGAGTGCTACGATTGCAATGCCAAAGAAAGATGACAGCATAGCCACCACTCTGCCCAGCATGGTTACCGGGTAAATATCGCCATAGCCCACGGTGGTCAGGGAAACGGTGGACCAGTAAATGGCATCAAAGAAGCTGTTAAAGGAATCCGGCTCAATGTTGAACATAATAATGGCAGAAAGAATAATGTAGCCGACAGCCAGACTACCAACGGCGATCAGAGGCTTTTTGGAGCTTTTCAGAATCGCCAGAATGGTACGGATACTCTTGGAGTACCGGAAAATACGAACGATACGAAATACGGTGAGGAGTTCTGCGAATTTCAGCCCCTCAAACCAATGGTTCAAAGAACACAGCAGGGCGAAAATGGACATCAGGTCAATAATGGAAATGACACGGAAGGGATATTTCAGAAAAGAAACAATCCCCTTGCTGCCAAATTTATAATCGGCAGTTGCCCAGCGCAACAGGAAATCCACCAGGAAAACACACAGGCAGAACAGTTCTGTTTGGGGAAAGAAGAACAGATCTTCCTTGGTGGTCAGCGGCAGCAGACTCAAGGCGATCACGGTCATCATGAAATATTTATACAGGACACTCAGAATGTTCCCTTCGTAAACGTGGACGGTCTGATAAATTTTATTCCGCATAGCTACCTCCTATGTACTGTTGGGTATACACATCCACCATACCACGGGTGGTAAGTCGCAGGGTGGGGATCACCGGCAGACTCATAAAGGAGAGGGTCATGAACGGATCGATATCCCGTGCCACACCCAAACTATGGGCGGTTTCCTTGGCAATCTCCAACTGTTCATTCACTTCCTGCAGGGACGCATCGCTCATGAGTCCGGCAATGGGTAAAGCCAGTTCTGCCAGGATCTTGCCATTTTCAGCGACCACAATGCCGCCGTGGTTTTGGGCAACCCGGTTGCAGGCCAAGGCCATATCCATATCGTTTTCACCCACGCAGATAATGTTATGACTGTCGTGGGAAACGGAGGTGGCCACTGCGCCACGGGTCAGACCGTAGCCGTTCAGGTAGCCCAGACCCATATGTCCGGTGTTGTGATGCCGTTCCACCACGGCGATCTTCAGAATATCCTTTTCCACATCCACAGCTTCTGCAAAGCCCCGGTTTTCCGTAATGATCTGACCGGGGATCATGCCAATCACCGCCTGCTTGCCGGCATTGCCGAAATCCGCCGGGGTGAGCAGAGGCAGGTGGAAGGTATTGTGGGCTTGTTCGTAGAGGTCGGTGGGGATGGCCGGGGTCTGGATGGGAGCAAGCTGTCCCTGGTGGTAGACCTGCTTGCCGTTTTTATAGACCGTGACCACATGGAAGTCCTTCAGATCCTCCACAATGGCCATGTCTGCCAGATAGCCGGGGGCGATTGCACCTCGGTTATTCATGAGGAAATACCGTGCCGCGTGCAGACAGGCCACCTGTACCGTTCGAATAGGATCTGCACCCAGAGCCACAGCCTTGCGGCACACCGCATCCATATGTCCCTTTTCCAGCAGATCCGAAGGGTGCTTATCGTCTGCGCAGAACATACACCGATGGAAATACCGATCAGAGTGGAGCAGAGGCATCAGCGTTTCCAGATTGTGGGCGGCTGTGCCTTCCCGGATCATGATGTACTGTCCACGGCGCAGCTTTTCCATGGCATCGTCCATATTGGCGCACTCATGATCTGAGTACACACCGGCGGAGATATAGGCATTGAGCGCCTTGCCGCTGAGACCCGGTGCGTGACCGTCGATCTTCTTGTGGTGGGATTGGGATGCCACGATCTTTGCCACCGTTGCCGGGTCTGCTCCAATGATTCCGGGGAAATTCATCATTTCCGCCAGACCCAAAACCTTGGGGTGGTCAAAATAGGGGTCAATATCTGCATGGCTCAGATTGGCGCCGCTTTCATCCAGAGGGGATGCGGGCACACAGGAGGGGATGGTGAAACGTACGTCCACCGGCAGACCCTCGGTTGCGCTGAGCATATAGTCAATACCGGCTGTGCCCATAACGTTGGTGATCTCATGGGGATCGGTGACCACGGTGGTGGTGCCGTGGGGGAGTACCGCCCGGGCAAATTCCGTGGGACTTACCAGGCTGGATTCTAGGTGGATGTGGGAATCAATAAAACCGGGCAAAACGATTTTGCCGGTCATATCTACTTCCACTTCGCCCTCATAATCGCCCAGACCCACGATCAGCCCCTGGGCAATGGCAATATCCTCTGTGTCCAGTTCCCCGGAAAACACATTCACATAGGTGGCGTTTTTTAACACCAGATCGGCCTTTTTGCGACCAGTAGCGGCATCGATCACCGCCTGCTTACATTGTAATTTCGCTTCCATAGAGTGCCTCATTCAGAAATGATCTTGATAGGATAGGGATTCTCCTCCGGGCGGTCGATACGCTGGGGGGGATTGCCGCTGTTAACCAGAGTCACATCGTAATGCTGGGCAGAATCCTCCCGGTAAATGGTCAGATAAATACCGCCCACAAATTGACAATTTTCCACCAAAGTGGGAATGTGCAGAGGGGCAAGCGCCAGATTCTGCAGGCGCAGGACACGGTCGTTGTCCGGTGAACCCAGGAATTGACAGTTGCGGAAGGTGAGGGTGGGAGAATTCTCCGGATCTTTCTTGCCGGTTTCGTGGGTATAAAAGGCCGAATGATTGCCGCCGCCCTCAAACCGGAATACGCAATCTTCAAAGAGAAATTCTGTGCCTTGAGACATGCCGTTGCCAATGGTGTTGTTGTAGCCCAGCCGTCTGCCGTCCTTGATCTGACCCAGCACATAGGTACAGCGGACGTTTTTGTAGGTGTGACGGGTATTTTTGTAGCGATTGTGACCGTCATCGTGGATGCAGTAGCGGCTGTTGATGCAGTAAATTTCCATATTTTCAATATGACAGCCACCCATAATATTCAGGGGCGACCAGGTGCGGCTCTCACCGTAGGTGATCTCGTCCACAGAGGGAGCAAACCGCAGCTGCACATTACCAATGCCGATCAAGCTGGTATTGGGGGGCAGGAATACATTGTAATCAAAATAATCCGGGGATGCCACATGGTCCGGGGGTGTTGGTACACCGGCTTGCTTGTATTCTGCGAAGATATCATAAATGCCTTCATCTAAGTAGATGGTTTTTTCTGATTCGTCGTCCTTAAGCATCTGGAACAGCCCGATCATGCTGGTATGCTCTCGGTTTTTGCCTACGTGATAGATAGTCATAGAATTCACTCACTTTCGCAGTGCTTTTTTCAGAGTAGGATAGATGAGGATCGCCACAGCACCGCCGATTAGCGCGGTGAATAGCTGTGTCCAGGAGAACATGGTAGGGAGCATTTTGAGCATTTTCGGGGCTAAAATGATGGTATCGCCCACTTTTTTCATCAGAAGATCCGGCGCCAGGTAATCACAGATCACCTTCACCACAAGAAAATACAGAACCGCGCATTTAGCACCGGCGGCTGCGACCAGCGCCAGAATTTGCTGCTTGTTGTACATTAGCTTCAGCAAAACCACAAACACCGCATTGCCCAGCATAATGGGAATCACTGTAACGATGTTGGGGGCAATGTTCAGCAAGAATGCGAAAATAGGGGACAGCAGAGCCACGGTCAGACCGCCGCTATAGCCTACTGCCAGCACGGTGATGGCCAGGATCAAGTTAACACAAGAGCCGGTGACCAGCTGACCCATGGGCTTGGTAACGGATTGTAAGGTTACCAACATAGCCAGCATCAAAGCGGTCTCCACCAGCCAAAGAACAGATTTTTTCATCCCAATCGCTCCATTCAAAAATTTCGTTTATTATACCACCCCCGCCGGGAAATAACAATAGGGAGAATTATTGTTTGACTTATTGCGCTGGTTGCGGTATTCTGTGAATAATCCCTGATAATGGAGGAAATTATGGATAAGATTTTTGTAATGAATTTGGGTACGACCAGTTTTAAATTTAAACTATATGCATGGGAGACAGAAGATCCCAAAGTGTTGGCGGCCGGTGAATTGGAATCCATTGGCGCACAGGAAAGCGCCTGGGAGATCAGCTACCCCGGCGGTGAACCCAAGAGCGGAAAAACCCCCATTGCCGACCACGGCATGGCCTTTGAGCATTGCTTTGCTATTTTGCAGGCGGATGGCATTTTGAAGGATCTGGACGACCTGACCGCTGTGGGCTACAAGGCGGTACATGGCGGCAACCTGTCCGGCACATGCCTGGTGGATGATGCCCTGATCGCGGAAATGGAGCGTGTCACACCCTTTGCGCCTGCCCATAATCCCATTTATCTCAATGCCATGAAGAATATCCGCAGCCGCTTCCCGGGGCTGACCCAGGTGGCTCGGTTTGAGACCAGCTTCCATGGCAGTATTCCTGCCCCACGTGTGACCTACGGTGTGCCTTATCAGTGGCAGCAGGAGGTGGGTATCCGCCGTTACGGCTTCCACGGCTCCAGCCACCAGTACATTTCTCAGACCGTGGCAAAATTGCAGCCCGGTGCGAGAAAGATCATCAATTGCCATTTAGGCGGATCTTCTTCCATCTGCGCCATTTTGGACGGCAAGAGTGTGGCTACCTCCATGGGTGCGACCTTGCAATCCGGCCTGTTTAATAACAATCGTGTGGGCGATTTTGAGGCATTTTGCATCAAGCCGGTGATGGATCATTACGGCTATACTCTGGACGAGACTTTGGAAATTCTGTCCAAGAAATCCGGCTTGCTGGGTCTGAGCGGTGTGAGCAATGACCTGCGGCTGGTGATGGATGCGGCCGCAGAGGGCAATGCCCAGGCACAGCTGGCGGTGGAGACCCTGGCGGATAATATTCTGGGTTATATCGGTATGTATGCAGCTTACCTGAACGGTTTGGATGCCCTGGTGTTCACCGGCGGTATTGGTACAAACAGCAGTTTACTGCGCCAAATGGTCTGTGAGAACCTGGGCTACCTGGGTCTGAAGCTGGATGCCCGGAAGAATGATGGCCGTGGCGACGGTTGCATCAGCACCGAGGACAGCGCCGTAAAGGTCTGGCGTCTGAAAACCGACGAAGAATCCGTGGTTGCCGCCTGCGTCAGAGAATATTTGCATCCTTAAAAAATCGGGTATGTTCGTTGGAACATACCCGATTTTTTAAGGCTTTATGGTTACGGTTTCTGTGGCGATGGCTTCTTGCCAGTTGGAAAGATCGGCCACGCTGAGCATCACAGTGATTTCCTCTACCTTGTCGATACCTGCGGACTTCAAATTGTTCTCAAACCAATACATGGTGGTGTTACTGCATTTTCCGGCAGGAATGGTGTGGGTCCAGAAGGGATCACAGGCCACCTCGTTCAAAAATGCCTCCTGGGTGGTGAATACCAGGGCTTTGTCGGTCTTATTCAGCACGAACACAGACAGATCATAGCCCCAGAAGCTATCCGGGTTGGCGGCGGTGAGGATGATCTTGCAGTATTCGTTATCCATCAGCACCACGTCGGTGTCCTTGTCCTTGCGGGTTTGGTAGCGAGCGACTTGCTTGCCACGGGGATACAACACAAAGTCCTCATTGATGGACACTTCTTCAAAGGTATCCTCGTCGTAGACATAGCAATTCATTTCGATTTGGGTGGAGGCGGTGATGCCATAGCCATCCAGATCGGTCTTGGGGAAGGTGACTTGCGTGGTGATCATTTCTTTGGGGGCAATGGGTTCGGACAAACCGGGATTGACCATACAGCCGTCTACAGAGGCGCTGTTGATCTCGGCTACCAGAGGCAGCTCGGTGCGGTTTTCCATCTCCAACGTGACCACACAGCCTTCCGGATCAGACTCGGTGACAGAGACTGCGGTGACACGGAGTTGCTCATTATCCAGCAAAGTCTCGGCGGTGAAGGTGATGTTCTCGGGAACGGATACCTTCTTTTCTTCAGAATTACAGCCCCACAGACTCAGCAGAGTCAGAGCGGTCAGCAGGATACAAAAAATGCGTTTCATTTGGCTTCCTCGTTTCTGATTGGTATTTGGGAATGGAGCAGCAAATGCTCTCCGGTTATAGGATGGTCAAATTCCAGGGATCGAGCGCAGAGTAATTGGTGACTTAGACCCCATTGCTGGGACAAGGCCTGGGATTGGGGATTGCCGTATTGGGGGTCACCTAAAATGGGATGCCCGATGTGGGAACAATGGAGTCGCAGTTGGTGGGTGCGACCGGTCACAGGGGTCAGGGCAACCCGGCTATATTGGGAATTGGCTTCCAGTACCTGCAGTTGGGTGATCGAGGGCTTGCCCTCGGGAGCAATATACCGCAGTAGGCTGGGTAGGGGACGGCGAGCAATGGGCGCATCGATGACTCTGTCCTGGGTCACCTGTCCGTACACCAGGGCTTCGTAGGTCTTTTGGATATGGGCATCGCTGAGCCGCGCGTGCATATAGGAGTTCTTTGCCAACAAAACCACCCCGAAAGTATCACGATCCAGCCGGGTGAGTGGGTGAAATGCGGATTTTTGGTTGGTTTTTTGGTAGTAGCCCCAGACCAGATTGGCCAGCGTGCCGGTCAGACGGCTGTGGGAGGGGTGGATCAGCATTCCGGCAGGCTTGTCTACCGCCAAAATGTGCTCGTCCTCGTATAATATGGTCAGCTGGCCATCCTCTGCCGGATAGTCCGGCTCCGGTTCGTCCAGCAATACCGTGATCACATCCCCCGGGGACACGGCAAAATCCGTGTGCTGGGGCTGACCGTTCACTAAAATTTTATCCTGCCATTTCAGCCGATTCATCAACCCGGCGGACATGGCCATTTCCTCCCGTAAAAAAGAAGATAAACGACCATCACGGGATGCAAAGTGCTTCAGTTCCATAAATACCTTTCAAATTCCAATTTATCGCACACCCTTATACCTTCCCCTTTGGGGAAGGTGGCAAAAAATCGGCTCTTCGCAACCGATTTTTTGACGGATGAGGTCGCGGTACAAAGGTGCGTAATTGTTAGTGTTTAGGCGAATTCGTACTGCGGTAACCTCATCCGACCTCACTTGGCCGCGCCTGCGTTCGGCCACCTTCCCCAAGGGGGAAGGTAAAGCGATAAATACGAATTTATTCATTAAAGAATAGCAGGGAGTACCAGGTGACAATATTATCTCCGTACTGGAAATCCAGACCGTTTTCTTCCAGAGTGGGAATTAGGTTGATGCCGTGGCTTTCTACGCAAGGGTGCATTCTGCCGGGCAGCCGACAGGGCAGACCGTCCAGGAAAGCGCACCGTTCACAGATGGCACAAGCCTCGGTGGACAAAATATAAGGCTCTACCCCTTGCTGGCGCATGAGATCCCGGATCTCGTTGGTGATCTTTTCGTGTTCCGGACGGGAGGCCAGGGCGGCTTCCATGCTGTAAATATCCTCGATTTCTGTAATCGTGCCGATCATCAGACAATGCTCGTAGCTTAAGCACTTCCTGGCACATTCATCCACCTCGCCAACAGCCGGAGGACATGCCCAGGTTTTGCCGTACATGGGACATTCCGCCTTGCAGATATAGCGGATACGCTCAGAAAATTCCAATTGCTTGGGATCGATATATACATAAGTATACAGCGGCAGTTCACTTAGCCCCTGTTCTAATAAATCTCTGTCCATAATAATCCTTTCAAATTCCAATTTGTCGCACTTAAGGCTCCCCTGCAGGGGAGCTGTCACCGCAGGTGACTGAGGGGTGTTCAAGCCAACATTTATGCGGATTTCGGCAACACCCCTCCGCCCCTTTGGGGCACCTCCCCTACAGGGGAGGCAAAGCGGAAAATTTGAATCTATTTTTGTATTTCCTTCAGCAGGTTTTCACAGCCTTCGCAGATATCCAGCCAGGTCTGGGAAAAATCGCCGGTGTACCAGGGGTCAGCCACGTTGCGACCCAGGAAGGAACGGAACTTGGTCTGGCCGGGGAACATCCGTTCCAGATACCGGGCATTGGAGCTGTCCATGTACAAAATATAATCGTAGCTGTCCACATCTGCCTGGGTGATCTGCCGCGCGCCACGATGCTCAAAGGCGATGCCGTGCTTCCGCAGCTCCCGTTGGGCAGGGGGATAAATGGGATTTCCCAATTCTTCGGTGCTGACCGCCACGGATGCGATATGGGCATCCACCCCGGCCTTCTTCACCATGTCCTTCATCACAAACTCCGCCATGGGACTTCTGCAGATATTGCCATGACAGACAAATAAGATTTTAACCATAGTTTATCCTCGCTTTTGTGTGGGATGGGAAACCCATCCCCTACATTTTGGAATATTATAACATAGTTTTGTGGCATGAGCAAGCCCTTGCCGTACGGTGATGTTATTAGGTGATTGTAGGGGTCGATTGAGGCACATCGACCCACCAACCTGGGTTAATGGTTGTGTTGATACTTAATACAAGCCAGCCAAACGGGAAAGAAGTCTATCCCGTATGTAAGCGTTACGCCTCTAAAGTAGATGACGAAAAAACGGCTTTTGAGCAGGGTCGCAAACACCGACAGAATGGGCATAAAAAGTCCCGCTACCTCCATTGTAGCTGCTTTTGCAGATAAGGACGCACAGCGGCAATTTATGAGGAATTCTTGATTTCTGTATGGTGTGGGAGTATAATTCAGTTAGACAAACTTGAATTTGACGAAAGGGTGTAAGAACATGAACATTATAATTGACTTATCAGCTCCAATATTTTTTATCTTGTTATGTATAGGAAGTGGCATTGGATGGCTTTTATGGCGGCGAAATCACTGGAAATTTAGATATTGGCTTATACCTATATTTTTGTGCTATACCTTGTTGTTGCTTCAACTAACGGTGTTTCCAATCCGTATTTTTGACAAAGAAAATTTGGATAAAATATGGCAAGGTGCTGGGAAGTATGTTGTCTTTTACCAATTGATTCCTTTTGCTTCTATCAAAAATTACTTCCTTGGTAGCGCACTTGTTCAGTTAGTCGGTAATATCGTCCTACTATCGCCGCTGGCGGTTTTTTCTGAAATTTTCTTACGACAGCGTCCCAAGGCTTGGATAGTTGTATTGGGTGTATCAGCAGTTTCTCTTCTGATAGAAATTACTCAATTGGTTATCAACTTGACAACCCAATATCCTAATAGAGTAGCAGATGTAGATGACTTGATTCTAAATATTTTGGGTATTGTTATTTCCGTTATCATAACTCGGGGTATTAGCAAAAGCAAAAAAATCCGAAAGGCATTACATAGAATTTTTTATCATTGAGCTATTTGGAGAGGATGCCAAATTCCAATATGTCGAACAGATGAGCACAGCCGCCGACCTGATGGAGGCGGCTGTTGTTTTCGTCATGTTGGGGCAAAATGTGTTTTTTCAAAAGTAGTATGCCAGTAGTACAAATGGGGCAAACCCGTTGCAAAGGGTGGTAAGCAAAAGTATAGCTTGGCATCCGTTGCCTGGCTTAAACCTTGCCGTGGCAGACGAATAAGATTTTGTGCATATCCTTTCCTCTTGATATACCTGTGTAGGGGACGGCCCCTTGGACGTCCCACAGATAGCGATGTTGGAAATGGGGCGTCGTAGGCCCATCCCCTACGGTGCGACGATATGAGGTTGGGTGGGACGATGTGCCTCAATCGTCCCCTACACGCAACGAAATAGGGTTAAAATAATGGTTAAGGGAGGGTCAAATGACCCTCCCCTACGGTGCGACGAGATGAGGGCTTGCGGAACGCTGGGGACTGTCAAGTACACATAGTATACAAAATGTTCGGAGACATGGTATACACTTTGTACACCATTATCTGCGATAGATTTTTCGGGATGTAAAGAGCTGTTCTTCCAA
>JAFYVL010000049.1 GCA_017549125.1 Oscillospiraceae bacterium
CACCATTGTGGAGCATGTTGGTGATATGTGCGCCATTTCCTCTACTGTCGGCAAGTTTTATGTGGCTGATCCCGGTCTGCACCGGACCCTGACCGGTGACGGTGTGGCAACTACCCTGGCCGCTCTGTTTGGCGCGCCCGCCAATACTACCTACGGCGAAAACACCGGTGTTCTGGCCCTGTCCAAGGTATATGATCCTATGGTCGTTCGCCTGGCTGCGATGTTCGCGATGCTGCTGTCTTTCTGCCCCAAGTTTGCCGCACTGATTGTGGCAATGCCTGCCGCCACCATGGGCGGTGTCAGCCTGGTGCTGTACGGCATGATTTCTTCCGTTGGTGTGCGAAATGTGGTAGAAAACCAGGTGGATTTCACCAAGAGCCGCAATGTTCTGATTGCCGCCCTTATCTTGGTTCTCTCCATCGGTCTGAAGTACGGCACCGGCGATGTGGGCGGTATCACCTTTATGGTGGGCAATGTGAACATCATGCTGTCCGGTCTGGCCGTTGCCGCACTGGTAGGCATCATTATGAATGCAATCCTGCCCGGCAAGGATTATGAATTCGGCTCCAATCTGCAGGGTGATACTTCTGTCAACTTTGGCACCCGGCACAAATAAGCAGCTGGCAAAGCCCCTGTCTGAATCCAGACTGTTCCAAATTGCAGACACCGAAAAAATCCACGTAAAAACACAAGTTCCCACTAGGGTGGCGCCATATCCATGG
Organism: Oscillospiraceae bacterium; assembly: GCA_017549125.1. Lineage (GTDB taxonomy): Bacteria > Bacillota > Clostridia > Oscillospirales > Oscillospiraceae > Faecousia. The sequence continues at coordinate 723 of JAFYVL010000049.1, forward strand.
CGCCACCTTTTGCAATGTACCACCTACCTGAATATATAAAAAAGTTCCGAAACCATTATGGTCAATGCCACTAAGTTAAATAAAGGCTGGGTCTCACAGAAATGTGGGCCCCAGTTTTTTGTAACTATTTTCAAAATACAGCTTGACAAATCAGCTGAAATGTGCGGCCATTTTGCTAACCGCGGTTAGCAAAATGGCCCTTGTAATTAGAGGTGTTCCCCACCGAAAATTACAAGGAGGCACAACAATGTCAAATCATATTCAGATCATAAAAGAGAAGTTAAATGCTGCGATTTCACAATTATGCAATACATCATGGATGTTTGTAAAGAATCCTGTCCGTGACTTCACAAGGCAGCGCAAACTTCCGTTTCGTGAGGTTATTTCCGTTTTGCTCGCCATGGAGGGAGGCAGTCTCACCGGTGAACTGCTGCGCTATTTTGGCTGTAGTCAGCACACTGCTTCCAGTTCAGCATTCATCCAACAGCGTCAAAAACTTAATGAATTCGCACTTCCTTCTCTTTTTGACCTGTTCGTAAAGAATACAGACAGGGATAGATTCTATAAAGGATATCGTTTATTCGCTGCCGATGGCTCCGATATTCAAATTCCAACAAATCCCGATTGTACTGACAGCTATTTTCCTGGTTCCAATGGTCAGGCACCATACAGCCTTCTTCATTTGGATGCAGTTTACGACTTGCTGCAACATACATATATTGACGCAGAAGTATGTGGACGACGAAAGTGGAACGAAAAAGGAGTCCTTTGTAATATGGTTGACCGTTCAAATATTTCGAAAGCCTTAATTATCGCCGATAGAGGCTATGAAAGTTACAACCTTATGGCTCATGTCCAGGAAAAAGGCTGGAAGTATTTGATTCGGGTCAAAGATATCCATTCATCCGGTATTGCTGCCGGGTTGGATTTGCCGGATCATGACGTATTTGATGTAAATATCAATCTAAATATAACCACACGTCAAACAAAGAGCGTAAAAATGCTGTGTCAGAATAGAAATCTCTATCGCTTTATTCCCTACGGCAATGCTTTTGACTTCTTACCAAGAGAGAACCATAAACATGATCCCGTTGTGTTCTACACCCTGCCTTTCCGTATTGTCAGATTCAGGTTGTCTGACTCTGTTTATGAGACAGTTGTCACAAATTTGAATGCAGAGGAATTTCCACCGGAGGAACTGAAGCATCTGTACAGCAGACGATGGGGTATTGAAACTTCTTTCAGAGAATTGAAATACACCGTTGGATTGCTTCATTTCCACGCAAAAAAGGTGGAGAACATTACCCAGGAGATCTTTGCCAGGCTGATCATGTACAACTTTGCTGAATTAATTACCTCGCACGTAGTCATTCAGAAGCCCAACAGGAAACACCCTTACAAGGCGAATTTCTCTGTTGCTGTACAGGTTTGCAGACAATTTCTTCTTGGTAACATTTCTCCACCAGATGTTGAAGCTGCCATAAGTAAGAATGTTTCCGTCTCTCGCACTGGCAGAAGCAGTCCTCGTCATATGGTTGTAAAACACGCGGTTAGCTTCCTCTATAGAGTAGCATAATTTTTGTAAAATGAATAGCTTTTTACGCGGATTTCTCAATCCGTTTACTTGTCATGTCCTTTTGGCAGAAAAAGTGCATCCCTCGCGGGATGCACTCATTCGTTGTGGGATTACCTTTGCGAACAATGTCGCTAACTTAGTGGCATTGATCTTACGATGCGCCCTTTTATTGGTTTATCAGGCCTTGACTTCAGGACTGTTCATGGGCTGCTTGACAGCGGGGTCAGGCAGGTTTTCCACGTTGGAGTCCTTGATCAGCTTCTTGGGGCAGACGGTGGCACAGAGGCCGCAGTTCTTACACTTGGAGTAGTCAATCACAGCCAGGTTGTTGGTGACGGTGATGGCACCCTCGGGGCAGATCTTCTTGCACAGACCGCAGCCAATGCAGCCTACGGTACAGCCACGGACAGTGACAGCGCCCTTTGCCAGGGAGGCGCAGGCGATGACGACATTCCGGTCAGGCTCCACAGGGACGATCAGGTTACGGGGACAGACATTGGCACAGGCCATGCATCCGACACACAGATCTTCATTGACCTTAGCAACACCATTGACCACGCTGATAGCACCATACTTACAAGCCTTGGTACAGGTACCGAAACCCAGACAGCCGAACTTACAGCTCAAGGGACCGGAACCACCGACTCTGGAAGCTGCCAGACAGTCCTTGAAACCTTCGTAAATACCTTTGACCTTGGCACCCTTGATCTGGTTGCCATTTTCGTCGTAGATCCGCTCACCGGAGCAGCGGACCAGGGCCACTTTCCGGGTAACAGCCGCTGCTTCCACGCCCATGATGGCAGCCATAGCCTGGGCGCATTCATTGCCACCGGAAGCGCAAGCGCCGATGGGGGCTTCCCCGTTCAGGACAGCTTCTGCATAAGCACCGCAGCCGGCATAGCCGCA
>JAFYVL010000050.1 GCA_017549125.1 Oscillospiraceae bacterium
CAGAAACCACTCTGGCAACGACCCATACCGGCACGGACACGACGCTTCACAGCATCCAGGGTCTTTGCGCCTACGGGTCTGTGGATCGCCTGCAGAATTTCACTTTCGGTAACCTGCTCACAACGGCAAATGATCTTACCGTACAGAGGATCCTGGGCGATCAGCGCATCCTTTTCCTCAATGGTCTTTTCTGCAAAGCGAATGATGCCCTTACGGGTACGCTTCCAGCCGGGCTTGCGCTCCAGCTCCATGCCAGCTTCCTTCAGACCGTGAACAATGTAGCCTGCGATGCCCACGCTGGCTGTCAGACCGGTAGAACGAACACCGGAGATGCCCACATAACCCTTAACCTTCTGAGAGAAGCGAATATCGTAGCCCTCAGGCTCTCTTGCAGGACGCACACCCACAAACTGGGTGATGGTATCTTCAAAATGCAAGCCGGGAATCATGTTCAAAGCCTGGGCCTTGATGCTTGCCAAACCACCGGCGGTGGTCTTCTTATCGGTCTTATCCTCCACATCATCCGCAGTAGGACCAACCAGCATATTGTTATCCACGGTGGGAACGACCAACACGCCTCTGGTCTTGGGGCTGGGAACGGAGGAAATGATATGGGAAACCTTTACAGGCGTATCATGGGAGAACACATAGAATTCGCCCTTTCTGGGATGGACAGTGAAGTCGCACTCATCCACCATCTTGGCAATATCATCACAATGCAGACCGGCCGCATTGATGATCCAATCGGCTTCAAAATCGCCCTTGGTGGTATAGACCTTATGGATCTTGCCATCGGACACATCCATACCGGTAACCTTGCAGTCCAGCACAAATTCCACACCGTTCTCTGCGGCATTTTCTGCCATAGCGGAAACGAACAGGAACTGGTTTGCCTGACGGTCACGGGGGCTGTAAATACCACCCAGAATCTCAGGATTCAGCACAGGCTCCATTTCCAGAATATCCTGTGCAGGCAGGATCTCATAATCATAAACACCGTTTTGGAATGCACGCTCGGTCAGACCCTTGGCGGTTTCCAGCTGATCCGGGTACAGAATGGGAGCAATACTGCCGCACTCAATCACCGGTACATCCAGATCCTGACAGATATGCATAATCATGCTATGGGCAATGGTACGCAGTCTGCACTCCAAAGTGCCAACAGGCATGGTAGCGCTGGTGGAGAACAGGCCGCTGTTGGACTTTGAAGCATCGCCGCCCACATCGTCATTCTTATCGCATACCACAACTTTTACATTGTACTTAGAAAGCTCTCTTGCCAAAGCGCAGCCCACAGCACCTGCGCCAATAATCAATACATCAGTTTTCATGTTTTTTACCTCCTCATTCCAAGGTCATGGCAGATACCAAATTAGCATCTGTACCAAGGAAATTCTCTGCCAACACCTGACCGCACTGCACAGGTACAGTCAGCGCCATAGTACGAACAGCTTGCGCTGCATCCATTACCAACTCCTTGGGAATGGGAGCGGTGGTACGCACCGGCAATACCCGTCTGTCCGTACCGGAGATTTTCACGGAAGACGTAAAGGTACGCTTGGGGGCAAAGCACTCATCCAGAGAGTAGGTGATGCCTCTTTTACAACCGTGGCCGGTAATCACTGCATCTTCTTTGGTGGTGTAGTTCACTTCAATTTCACAGCCGTTAGGGCAAATGGTACAAGTTACGGTATTTTTCATGATTATACCTCCTTATGCTCGGCTCTGACAACCAGCTTGCCGCATGTATTTTTTGCCAATTCTCCCGGCAGGGTCAGCTTCTCAATGGTACCGGGAGTGGTGCGGACCAACTTCTTGGTTACCAGAACGCCGGTGTCATCGGAAATGGTCAAGGTGGTGTTTCTGCCGGGTGCAGCGGTGCGGAAATACAGATCCACATTCTCTTCGGTAGCTGCCATCTTCTGGGGGCAGACATAGCGGACACCCTCACCGGGCTCCACGGAAATTTCCTCTGTCTGGGGCAGCTTGCCGGCAGCATACATGGCTGCAAACTTACCGGCATCCTCACTTTCATGGCTGACGTGGTCAACCAAGTCGTTTACATGCAGCACGTTGCCGCAAGCGAATATGTAAGGCTTGTCTGTCTGCTTGTACTGGTTGACAACCGCACCCTTGGTAATGCCGGACAGGGACACATCTGCAGAGCGAGTCAGCTCGTTTTCAGGGATCAGACCCACAGACAACAGCAGGGTATCACAGGGGATCACCTGTGCCTGCTCCATAATGGGCTGACGCTTTTCATCCACAGGTGCAACGGTGACGCTCTCCACACGATCCACACCGGTGATATCCACGATGGTATGGGACAGCATCAGAGGAATGTCAAAATCATCCAGGCACTGCAGCTTGTTGCGCACCAGACCTGCCAGGTAGGGCATGATCTCAATCACAGCCTTGACCTTAGCGCCGCCCATGGTCAGGCGTCGAGCCATGATCATACCGATATCGCCGCTACCCAAGATGACCACCTCATCGCCCACCTTGTGACCAAACACATTGATCAGCTTCTGGGCTGTACCGGCAGTATAAATACCTGCAGGACGGCTACCGGGGATCATCAGGTTTGCACGGGTACGCTCACGGCAACCCATTGCCAGCACCAATGCGCCAAATTCAATATGGACGACACCTTCGGTGTTCACACAGAGCAGGCTCTTCTCCTTGATCTCAATAGCAGTTGTATTGAGCAGGAATTCAACACCGGCATCCTTTGCCAGATTCATAAATTTTTCAGCATACTCAGGGCCGGTCAGCTCTTCGCCGAAATACTGAAGACCAAAGCCAGCATGAATACACTGCTTCAAAATACCGCCCATACGGTTCTCACGTTCGATGATGATTACATTTTCTGCGCCGTTTTTTTTGGCGGAAATGGCAGCTGCCAAGCCGGCAGGGCCTGCGCCCACAACCACCACGTTACAAGTGTAGTTTTTCATGGTTATACCTCCGTAACATTATTATGCTAATCATATTATATTCCTAAATTTTTAATATCATATTGCCTATTTTGCGAAGATGTTGTATAATATTGCTGCGAGGTGATTTTGGATGCAAACGGATTATAAAAAGGAATGTTACGATACCAATCCCCACTGTAAACTCCATTATTCCCGGGGTATTCCCATGACCGATTCGACCCTGTATTTCCTGCATTATGATGAAAATCTGATTCTGGAATATTTCAGGAAAGGAGAAACATCTAAGCGTATCGAGGGCAATATTTACAACATCAGCGAGGGTGATCTGATCATCACCACCCCCGAAGAATTGCATGTGGCTATTCGCACGGAATTTTGCTATATTGAAAAAATCTCTCTGCACATCAACGAATCTCTGCTCGGTGCCTTTGGCGGTGATCGCACCGTTTTTTTCGACTCCCTCATCCATAAGCCAAAGGGTGTCGGCAATCTGATCTTGTCCAATGTGGTCAAGGAGCTGGGCATCGATAAAATACTGAACGAGTGCCTTGTCTATGCCAGGGAGGATACTTTGGCTTCCCATGTGATGCTCAACTGTAAAACCATTGAACTACTGTCCAAATTGTCTAATCTGATTGAAACCGGCAACGGCACAGAATTGGCACAGCCCTCCAGTAACAAGATCGTTAACGAAATGATCAGCTATATTAACCGCCATTACACCGAAGATCTCACATTGGACATACTGGCGCAAAAATTCCATTTTTCCAAGTACTACATCTCCCATTTGTTCCGGGATTATGTGGGTGTTTCTCCCTATGATTATTTGATTACCCGTCGGTTGTATCTGTTTAACGACCTGATTCGGCAGAAACATTCTATCCGCCAAGCCAGCTTTGCTGTAGGCTTTAACAACTACTCCAATTTCTTCCGGCTTTACAAAAAGCACTTTGGTATCACACCGCAGGATTTTAAACTCTCCGTAAATAATGAAGACTAAACAAGGCGCACGAATCATCCGTGCGCCTTGTTCAGTCTTTTATATAAGAAATATGCCACAGCCAATGCCAGAACGCCTGCGACCAGCTTACCCACGATCATAGCAGGTAGATAAGCAATATCCCATGCCATGGTAAATGCCAGGTGGCCTGCAAATACAAAGGCTGCAGATACCGCAAAGGCAGAGTTCAGCATCGTACCTTTTTCATCCATTTTATTCATCACACCAAAGGTGGTAATACTCGATGCCAGGGAGGACAGAAATCCCACCGCAGAAATCTCGTTGACTGCCAGCTTCTTACCGATAGCCCGCAAAGGCTTTGCCAGCACCTTAGAAAGCACATGCACCAGAGGGAATGCGCCGGACATGACCACGCTGGCATTTAGGCAAATAGCTGCGCCCTCTTCCAGGGTCGCCATGTTTTTAATCAGCTTATAATCCGCCAGGAAATGGACAATACCAATGGCCAGGCCAATGGTGATCACCGCTTTGATCAGCACCGCAAACACGCTGAAGATCTTGACGCAGGCATCCGGGAACTTCAGCAGACCAATGCCGATGATACCGGAAAACAGAATGATGGGTAGCAAATTGTACACCAACGAACCAAAGGGAATTCCCAGCATCACACCGCCTACCAGGCAGCCCACAGGCACGGTCACAACACCGCATAACAGGCCTAAAAGCAGCCATTTATGCAGCTTCTGATCCACCACACCCAAAGCATAGGGAACGGTAAAAGAAATGGTTACACCCATCATGGAGGAAACCACCAATGCACAGAATTTACCCATTTTAGGATCCGCCGCCACTTCTACAGACAAAGGTGCGCCGCCCATATCATTGGCAAACAGGGATGCCGGCACCACAGACGGATCAATGTGAAACCATTTCCAAATTCCATCGAATACCGGTGTCAAAGCCTCCGCGATCCACGGAGAAATCACGATCATACCGATCATGGACAGCGCACTCTTACCAAACATCAGAAAGCCGTTTTCAAATTCCTTACCCAGACCAAAACGGTTTCCGATGATGCGGTCAATGGCGCCCAACATAGAAAACACCAGCATGATCATCGCAACAACATTCATATTTTCTCTCCAATCAGAGTTCTATGGGAACAAATCCCTCTTTTTTCAGAACATACTGCGCCTTGAAGCCGCAGCTTTTCAGTAATTCTTCCGATTCCGTAAAATAGCAATCCACCTGCCGGGCATCATGACAATCCGAAGAGATCACCGCACCAAAGCCCAATCGATTCAGTTCCTTCAATAGAAACGGCTGGGGATAAGGCGTGGTGCGGAAACCGCGGGCGATTGCACCGGTATTGACCTCAAAGTAAGGGATCTTGCCTGCCAGCGCTTCCGCCGCCTCAATGGCCGCCCAACGATATTCCTTGGCTTCCGTATCAAACAACATTTCCTTTTCCATGTGCTTGGTGATCAAGTCAAAATGCCCAATGATGTCAAAGTTTCCGTACTCCGGCAACTGGGCAACGGTCTGATAAAAGGCCTTTGCGTAGGCCAGACCGTCTCCCCGGAAATACCGGTCGATCACCTCATGGACGATCTGTGCCGGACGATCAATACCAACGATCTTGTCGCCGATTTTCAAATAATGCACCGAGCCGATCAGGTAATCATATCCTGTCAGATCAATGTCTGAAAATATGTCCACTTCCAGCCCGTAAAAGACATCCATGATACCGTCATATCGCTGCTTCAAATATCGAATCTCCTGCTCATACAGCTTTGTACCCGCCTCCGTCATGGAATGAGACGGCGCATAGTACATATAGGAGTGTCCGGAAAAGCCAATGGACTGAAACCCTTTCTCTTTTGCAATCATCAGCATTCTTTCCGGCGTATCCATACCATCGCAGTAGGAACTATGGGTATGTAAATTCTGTAAATAGCTCATTTTCTTTCGCATGGAAACCTCCCTGACATTGTGACAATACAGGGAGGTTTTTTGTATTATTGCTCTACTCTTCTCTTAAAATATCTACCCACTGCGCTCAGATAACGCAGTCCATCTGCTCGCAGCTCCTCCGGCAGAACACGGATACCCCGTGCGCCCTCAAAGTTGATGGGGCCTTCATAGCCAATCTCCCGCAGACCCTTGATAAACATTTCCCAATCAATACGCAGTCTCTGACCCCGTCTTTCCAGTTGGGTAAAGGGCAGCATATGGCCGTCAGAAGCACCGTCGTTGTCCTGAATGTGCAGAACCGTCAGACGCTTGCCCAAGGTCTTCAAATACTGGTACAGGTTAGCACCGGTCAGCACCGCATGACCCACATCAAAGCAGAAGCCAAAGGCCTCCTCCCCTGCTTCTTTGTTCAAAGTATCCAAGAACCAGCAAGCCTCGTCTGCATTGGAACAAGTGCCCGCGTAAGGATCGCAGTCATACAAGTTCAGCAGGTTCTCCAGGCAGACCTTGACACCGTACTTTTTGGCAGCAGGCATCAGGCGGCGGTACATATCCAGGTTGAATGCCCGCTCCTCCTCCTTGGTAATATTGGGAGCAGAAGTGCCGTGAATAACAATGGCAGGGCAACCCAGATATGCGCACAAAGCAATATGCTTTTCCGTAACCTCGATACCATAAGCAGTCCGGGCAGGATCATCCACATAGCCCACAGGGAACAAACCATGGGACTGTGCCATTTCCACCTTGTTTTCTTCCAGCGCCTTTTTCAAAGGCGCAAAGAAATCATAAAGCTCTTCCAGGGTCTTATCGTAGAAGGATGTGAGATTTTGCACATCCAGGGTATCCCGATAGAGTCTGCCAAAGTTATAGTCAATGGCATCAAAGCCGCACTCTTTGATAAAACGAAGACCTGCATCCTGCTGATCTTCCTCATACCAAACCGCAGTTTCTACGCATACAATCAATTTATCCATATATGTGCCTCCTAATTTTTGATTGATTTTATTATACACCTTCATTTTTGATATACGATTGCCTATTTTGCGAATATAATATACAATATTGCTATGAGCATCCAAAAGCAAACGCTGGGGCGGAAAATCCGCCCCAGCGTGCTTGTCTTTATGGGAATCAGCCCAGAGTGAAGGGCAGTTCAATGGGTTCTACACCATCATTACCGTACATAATGAAGGTGATCTCTGCAGTGCTGTCCGCAGTAACCTCGCCAGCGGACAGATCCACGGTAGCAATCTTAGTGCCATCCAGGTAGATCACAGCATTGCTGCCTTCCAACGCTGCACGGAAGTTAACGCCAGAGCCGTCCAGCATAGCTTCTGTCTGTGCTGTGCTCAGATCCTTCAGCCACTTCCAACCGGTGATACAGTTGTCATTGTTCTTCATGCTTTGGACCTTGTACTTGCCGTCAGCATCGGTGTTATGGAGTCTGACATGGTATTCCTTACCATTGGCAAACTTGAACCGAATCTGCATCTGGAAGTTACCTTTACCGTCAGCACCGAAAGTAGGTGCCAGATCGCTAACAGTGACGGATGCCTCCTTATAGGTGCTTTCAGCTGTAATAATTCTTGCATAGCCGCCGCTAGCCTTGGTCTTGCCCAGAATGGTCAGCAGGCCATTGTACTGGTCATCCACATTCCAGTTCTTCTTATCGGTATCGTTCTGGAATCTGAACAAGGGTGCAGCATACTCTGCTTCCACGGTATATGCGCCCTGAGCGGGGATCACATAGCTGTAAGCACCGCCGGTAGCCTTGGTTACGATGGTCTGAACCACCTGACCGTCGCATTTGACAACCAAAGACTTCAGGTTGTAGCCTTCTGCAGGGGTTGCGGTAATGGCAACAGTCTGGCCCTCTACAAAGATGTTCTTGTTTACAGAGGTCGCACCATTGGCAGTTTCTGCTGCGGTCACAGTGGAGATTGCAGGCCCTTCGCCCAGTGCAAAGGGAATTGCGATGTTCTGCACACCCACATTACCGTACATAATGACCTTGATCTGTGCGGTTTCGGTGGTGATACCTGCGCTCAGATCAACCACGCCCACTTGTACGCCGTTGATATAAGCAACTGCATTGGTGCCGGCAATGACCACTCGGAACTCTACACCCTCGCTCTGCAAGGCTTCTACCTCAGAAGCGTTCAGCGTGTACAGGTTCTTCCAACCGGAAGACAGGGTAGTAGCCATCTTCTGCACACGGTATTCGCCGTTGGTATTTTCATTGTGCAGACGGATCTGGAATTCCTTACCCTCGCCAAATACGAAGTGATATTCTGCCTTGAAGGTATCTGCTGCCAAGTGCTTAACAGTTGCGCAGATCTCTCTGTAACTGCTTGCTGCGGTGATCAGGGTTCTGCCCTTTGCGTAGCCCTCCAACAGGGTCACAACACCGTTGCCCTGCTGCATCAGATTATAATACTCTGTCTCCTGGAAGATCTTTTCGCCAAAGACTGCGCTTACGGAATTGCTGCCAGCCTGTGCAGCAAAACTGTACTTGCCGCCGGAAACTGCCACAGCCTCACCGTTTACCAACAGCTCAGACAGATAATAGCCCTCGTCGGGAGTTGCGGTAATGGTAATGGTATCGCCTGCAACACAGACGCTCTTGTTGGTCTTGATATTGCCGTTGGTGGTTTCTGCCAGCTGCACAGTAGCAGCTTCAGCGCCCTGACCCAGAGTGAAGGGAACTTCCATATTCTGCACGCCTACATTACCGTACAGGATCATAGAAATCTGTGCCATCTCGGTGGTGATACCGCCGGTCAGGTCAACCACACCCACCTGCTTGTCGTTTATGTAAGCAATGGCATAGGTATCGGCAATGACCACACGGAACTCTACGCCCTCGCTCTTCAGTGCTTCCACCTCAGAAGCATTCAGAGTGTACAGGTTCTTCCAACCGGTGGACAGGTCGGTAGCCATCTTCTGCACACGGTATTCGCCGTTTGTATTTTCATTGTGCAGACGGATCTGGAATGCCTTGCCCTCACCAAAGGTGAAGTGATACTCAGCCTTAAAGGTATCCTCTGCCAAATGCTTAACCGTGGCAGCGATTTCTCTGTAATTGCTTGCCAGCGTGGTCAGGGTTCTGCCCTTTGCGTAGCCTTCCAGCAAAATGACGGAGCCGTTGTTCTGATTGCTCAGGTCGTAATATGCAGTATCCTGGAAAATCTTTTGGGCAAAGACTGCACTAACAGTATTGTCGCCAGCCTGGGTAGCAAAACTGTACTTACCGCCGGAAACTGCCACAGCTTCACCATTCACGGTCAGTTCTGCCAGGTAATAGCCCTCGTCGGGAGTTGCGGTAATGGTAATGGTATCGCCTGCAACACAGACGCTCTTGTTGGTCTTGATATTGCCGTTGGTAGTTTCTGCCAGCTGTACAGTAGCAGCTTCAGCGCCCTGTCCCAGCTCGAAGGGAATCTCAATGTTCTGTACACCCACGTTACCGTACAGGATCATGGCGATCTGTGCCATCTCGGTGGTGATGCCACCGGTCAGGTCAACCACGCCCACCTGCTTGTCGTTAATGAATGCAATGGCATAGGTATCGGCAATGACCACACGGAACTCCACGCCCTCGCTCTTCAGTGCTTCCACCTCAGAAGCGTTCAGGGTGTACAGGTTCTTCCAGCCGGTGGACAGGTCGGTAGCCATCTTCTGCACACGGTATTCACCGTTTGTATTCTCATTGTGCAGACGGATCTGGAATGCCTTACCCTCACCGAAGGTGAAGTGCACCTCTGCCTTGAAGGTATCCTCTGCCAGGTGCTTTACGGTCAGTGCCACATCTCTGTAGTCGCTCTCGTTGGTCTTCAGGGTTCTACCCTTTTCGTAACCCTCCAGCAGAACCACGGAGCCGTTGTTCTGATTGGTCAGGTCATAATGAACTGTGTTCTGGAAAATGCCGCCCAGGGCATAGGGAATCTGAACATTCTCCACGCCGTTGTTGCCGTACATGACCATCTTGATCTGTGCCAGTTCGGTAGCGGTGATCTGCTCAGCCAGATCCACTTCACCGATCTGCGTGCCGTTGATATAGGCCAGCGCCTTAGTACCGGCAATGACCACGCGGAAACGAATGCCATCGCTCTGCAGCGCAGCAACTTCCGCCTCGTTCAAAGTGTACAGGTTCTTCCAGCCGGAAGACAGGCTGGTTGCCATCTTCTGCACACGGTATTCGCCGTTGGTATTCTCGTTGTGCAGACGGATCTGGAATTCACGACCCTCGCCGAAGACAAAGTGCAGCTCTGCCTTGAAGGTGCCTTCCTGGAAGTCCTTAACGGTAACAGCCACATCTCTGTACTTGCTTTCGTAGGTTCTCAGGGTTCTGCCCTTCTCGTAGCCTTCCTTGATGGTGACAACACCATCATACTGACCGGTCAGATCCCAGTTTTCTGCATCCTGGAAAATCTTTTCTGCGAATTTGGCATCTACGGTGTAGTTGCCAGTCTCCGCCTCAAAGGTGAACGTGCCGCCGGCAAAGGTAACCTCGCCCAGCTCCACAACCTGATCGCCGTTCATAACGGTCAGCTCGGTCAGATTGTAGCCTTCCTCGGGCATGACGGTAATGGTAATCATCTGTCCGGGCAGATACTCGTTCTTTTCGGTGTTGATAACACCACCGGACACAGCGGGTAATACCACTGTTGCGCCGCAGTTGGTGCTATATGCATCCGCTGCCTGGTGATAGCCGTACATAGCCTTCACCAGAGCCTGCATTTCCTCGCTGCCATTTTGGCTCATGCGGTCAATGTAATTCAGAGGGCTGTAAGAAACGCTCAGGCTCTCCTCGCCCTTGGTAGCAGTAATCGTAATCGCTTTGTCGTAGTTCTGAGGGTCAATACCGGGAACTTCCACATAGAACTTGTCATTCTCGGCAACTGCCTCATAAGCGCCAAAGTCGATGCCCTCGGCATTGCCCCAGAAGTAGAAGCGCAGGGCTGCCTGATAGTCAAATACCATAGATGCGCCATAGAAATACACATTCTCAATGGCACCGGTAACAGTCATGGGGGCAACTTGAGGCAGAACTACCTCTTCCGTCAGCTCATAGCCTGCGTTTGCCAGGTCATTCTGATTGATATCAAAATACTTCTGGGCTGCTGCGCCGTAGTTGAGCATATGCTTTGCCAAAGCCTTGGCTTCGGCAGAATAATCGCCGGCCAGAATAGTTTGTACATACTCCTTCACAGTAAAGGTAGCACCTTCACATACCTGGCCGCCGCTAACCAGCTGCACAGTGATATTCTCTGTCATCTGAGCAGCTGCCACCTTCACAGGAACCAGGTACAGACCCTGAGCATTGGGAGTCTGCTTGGACAGGGCATAGCTTTCTGTCTGACCTGCAATAGTAATGTTCACAACAGCATTCTTTGCCACGATCTCGGGAACACTTACATAGAAGTTTGCGCCCAGGGTGTCGCCCAGAACGATATTCCACTTGGCAACATTGGTGGTCATATCGGATACCGCAATGGCATCCGCTGCGCTGACGCTACCCATAACCATTCTCATACCGGAGTTCTGAGATCCCAGGTTCTTCTCATGCTTGCTCTGGGCTGCGCTACCCATAAACCAGATGTTGGAAACTTCCTCATCGAACAAGGGGTTGTAACGGCTATGGGCATACAGACCCAGGTCGTCTTCAGCGCTATTCCATGCAAAGTTCATACCCTCATAGATACAAACATTGATCTTACCGACCACATGGTTGCTGTCGGTGTAGCCGCCCAAAACTTCATAGTTATTGTAGCAGCCGCCAAAGAAACGACGGGTAATGGTGCCGCCAGCCAAAGTAACAGATACATTACCCTCATAACCTGCATTGCGGTTTGCACCAAACACCTGGGCAACCGTACCACCATTCATGGTCAGGTTGATATTTCCCCGGATATTGTTCTTGTAACCGCCGCCATACAGACAGTACAGTGTGCCGCTGGACATCCGTACATTCACATCGCCGGAAATCGTGCAATCTGAATTGCTGCCGCCGTCGATAAAGTCAGCAGTTGCACCGGCAACGGTCAGGTTAATATCGCCGCCGATGTTGGCATAATAGCCGCCACCATGGACTCTCTTGGTGCCATCGTGAGAGACCTTGTAACCGGCATTGATTGCGCCCACATAGAGGTTACTGTCACCGGAAACGGCTGCCTTGTAGCCACCGCCGTAAATACGCAGATAGCTACCACCCAACAGGGTCACATCGGTGCTTGCTACGGTGTTGCCGTTAGCGCCGCCGCCATAGAGCTGAATATTTGCACCGGAAACGGTCACATTGGCATTGACCTGCAAACGATTGCCATTTGCACAATAATAAGCATTGTCAGCCAGAACCAGGCGCAGGTTATCAAAAGTAACGCTATCGCCCTGGTAATAGAAAGGAATGTTTTTGCCATCAATGTCCTTCACATCGCCAGCCTTGGACAGATCCAGAGTACCACCGGATATGGTCACATCCTTATTGTGGTTCTCCCACACAAAATCCGCAGGTGCAACATAGCTGTCCACAATGCGGATAGTGCCGCCATTGGCTACCAGCTCCAAAGCCTTATCCAGGCTGGCAACAGGTGCCTCCTGGGTACCGGCATTGGTATCAACACCGGCGGTGGATACATAAATATCCTGATTTTCTGCAGCCAATGCGTTCACAGAGAAGGCGCACACCAGCAGAATCACTGCAAACAGCAGGGCTAAAAACTTAGTTGTTTTCATTTATGATTGCCTCACTTTCACTTTGGTAAGGTTTTTCGCCTACACACAGACGATTCATTCCGTCCATGCCAAAATATTGGCAACACTCCAAACGGACTTGATGGTCTCGTACTTTTCGCACATTGCCTTTACTGCCAGCTTCTGCGCAGCAGTATACTGAGCAAATGCTTCATTGACCTGCTCCACGGTCTGACGCAGGTTGTTGGTGTAGGTTGCACCGGTAATTACGGTGCCATCCTTCAAAGTTACAAAAACGGAGGCGTTGACACCGGCTTCGCCATAGTTTTCCACATTGACGTTCTTCAAGCGCAGAGTCAGCAGATTCTGAAACGCTGCAGTACGGGTCACCACCAGATCCTCAGTTAGCCACAGGTTGTAGCCGATGGATGCGATCTGTGCCTTTACAGCATCATCGCCGTAGAACTCTGCCTTGTAGCCAAAGCCGGTAACAGCAGGCGCAAGGCTCACCTTGGTAATTCCCATGTAGAAACGATGGAAAGAAACACCGTCTTCTTCTGCAATGGCCAGATAACGCTTGGCATCTGCATTGCGGTAGTGAGCAGCATAAGTACCCTCTACAGTTTCGATCTTTGCATCGCTTGCCACATAGCCATCGGTAGCACTGTCCATGCCGTACAAAGTTCCGGTAACAGTTGCTTTCTTCAGGCTGTAACCGTTCAGATCCAGGATCAGATCGGTTGCAGTGATCTGCTCATCTGCATCAGTCAGCAGCATTACCACGCCGCCGTTTGCTGCATCCACTGCAGCCTGTACGGTGGGATAGGTTTTGCCATTGACAACCGCTACGGCAACTACGTCGATCTCACCCTCCCAATCATTGGTAGCAAGAACAGGGGTTGCCAGAGCCAGTACCATGGTCAAAACCAGTAGTACTGATAATACGCGCTTGTTCATATTGGATTCCTCCTATGTTTTATTGCTTTTGGTTGCTAATTTACCTTATTTCATTATACACTTTCATTTTTGATATACGATTGCTTATTTTGCGAATATTATGTACGATATTGCTATACCTGACATATTTGCGAACACAGGTGGTGCATAAAAAGCTTTTTTATTACTAAAACAGACTTTTTCCCAAAAATTAATTGGAATTTCCCGATCTTATGATATTTATTAGATCCTATAACACACGTATGATCAACACCAAAAAGGAGTTTCTCATTATCCATCATTTCGTCCGGATCTGTATACTTCCTGTATAAGGATTTTATCGACAACATCACCGTAGACTCCCCCAGCTTCACCCGTACCACCATTGCTGACTCCATTGAATGCCACCTGATGGGCTTCAAAGCCGAGGAAAGCCGCCTTAAGGGCGGTATTCCCCTGGAAATCAATCTGTAAAGCAATACCCCTTGGAATCCATTTAGGAAACCAAGGGGTATTTTCATATCTACTATGTTCCGGGCGACGGCTGGGCGACCAGGGCGACGGAAATGGGTAGAAATGGTTGCAAACTTCGAGCCCCTTCTCCATCTGTTTTGTCCGGCTCTACCATCAATACTGTGATTTCTTTCTGTGTCATATCATAACCTCCAAAATAGTAATCGCCGGGTGATATTGCTACCACCTGGCTAAAATTATGATATATATTCATAATACAAATAGATATGAAAAATTCCCTAACCAGGCCGGGTAAAAACCTCGGCTCGGTTAGGGGATTTTTATAAGACCAATATCCGCTAGTTGTGCATTTGATCCGGATTCCGTACAACCTTTCTCGTCTGCAAAATAGCAGGTATGGTTTTATAACTAACTAATTTTCCAAGATTTTCTCTTCCATCTGCAAAAACACAGGGTTATACAGCATGGCACTAATCAGCATGGGTACAGACAAACCAAACAGCAAAATCACCGGAAGCAGATTCATACTGATCAGTATTAACGGCGGCAGCACAAAGTAGCTAAGCAGCATTCCCAGGGTGCGAAAGAAATATCCCAAACTCAACACCATGCTGTTGCGGATAATATGGGAAGTGGAATCCACAAATTTAGACAGAACCGGAAATACCCACAGGCTCACTAAGATCACAAACACAATCACAGCCGCCGCTGCGATTGCCACTACGCCTCCCATATAAGCAATATATGCCAAGGCAGTAACCAGCAGCAAGAAACCCAGCCAGATACAGGTAGCCTGTTTAAGGTTTGCACAGAAGGATTTCCAAAAATCCGAGAATATGGATTCTTCATTTCGAAGCATCTTCAATGCCGTATAATGCCCCGCTGTCACAGCCGCTCCCATGGTTACCACAGGAAGGCTGAACAACAACACCAGCAAATTCAGAATCACCGCATCGCCAATCTTGCCTAGAGTGGTCATCAGCGGTCCATAGGGATGGAGTAGACCTCGCACAATATCACTTCCTTCTATGATCTTATCTCAAGTATATCAAATTCTTCTTTATCTTTTCAAGTATTTGTGCTATATTAAGGATAAACAGGGGCTTTTATGCCTCTTTCTGTAGGAAGGAGCCGTCAAGTTATGAAAACGGAACATTTATATAACTGGACTTGGACAGGTTATAACCCCGTCTGCAGCGGCTGGGAAAACTGCGCCCCCGGTTATACTGTTGGACCCCTGGTCAGAGAATTTTATACGATTCATTTTATTCTCTCCGGTCACGGCACCTTTATATACAAGGGTGAGGAATATCACCCCAAAGCCGGCGACATTTTCGTTTCTGAGCCCTACGTTCCTACCTATTACAAAGCGGACGATAACGATCCTTGGGACTATGTATGGGTCAATTTTATCATCAACGGCAATGTGCCCTACTATTTTTCCGAACCTCTGGTTTCTGCCCCGGAATTACGGCTTATTTTCCGTGGCATCCAGCAGTATCCCGATCACAGCAACTCCGGACGTAACTACGTGTCCAGCTGTCTTTGGAACATTGGCGATCAGCTTTCTCGGCAAACATCCGAGAGTGCCAAATTGGTACATCAAGCCATTTTGTTCATTCAGCGATATTACTGCAACAGCGATTTTTCCATTGAACAGCTAGTCCGCGAAATGGACGTAAGCCACCGTGCGCTGATTGCATCTTTTATGGCAGAAAAAGGCATGACCCCCATCGAATATATCGTTCGTTTCCGGTTAAAGAAAGCCATTGAATATATGATCGTTCAAGATCTGCCGCCCAGTATTGCCGCAAAATCTGTTGGTTATAAGGGCTATCCCCATTTCTCTAAGATTTTCGCACAATACTATGACATGTCTCCACGAGAGTACAAAGCACTCCATTCTCAAAGAAAATCTTCTACTTAATGTAAGCTGCCTTCTGTCACGAAGGCAGCTTTTTTATGTCAGATCCGGCAACATGGTAAAGGCAAAATCAATGGTTTTCTCCTGCAGGCGGTACTTGGGCAACAGCTCCGGTCCGCAGGAATTGGATCCAATACCGGAAACCTTATAATCCAAACGCACATGGATAAAACCGTCTTTTTTCAATTCATCCGTATGCCGTGCTTGCAAAATCGCCTTTGCGCTGTAATTGGACACATGGATCTCTATTTCCTTTTGAGGAAGGAATTGCATGTTGCCGATCTTAAACCATTTCACACCATTATGATTGCCATGCTCCTGAGGATGCACATAGGGAACATATTCCCGGTCTGCGTTACTATGATACATACTCACCGGTGCATGATGGCACATATCACAGTAGCTTTCCATAGGGCCATGTCCATAGTATGCAAACTCCGACTGCTCCGCAGGCAGGCATAAATCCATACCCAATCTGGGCAGCCAAATCACATCCTGGGGAATCTCTCCATGAATGTGGGTATCGATTTGTCCATTTTCTTTCATCTGCACCACCATGGTATACCTCAAAAACGGCTTTCGGGAGACACCGGCCAGAGATCCGGAAACCTGGATCGCGCCATTGTGGATACTACAATCGTAAATCTTTGAAAATGTGCAATCTAAATTTTCGCCTTCCCAAACATTTTTGTTATACCATCTGTGCTGAACATTACGCTCATTATCTGTATAGGGACGGAAGGCCGACAGCTTCATCTCCCCAGCCAGCTGCTCCTGTCCACCAATGACCAGACTCACAAAACAGCCATGGTGCTTAGAGAATATATAGGAAAAATCATTTCCCTTGGCATAGATGTATGCCCCATCCTGCTCCAAAGTCACATTATCTGCAGAAGGAAGTGCCTTCTGCACAACGGGCAAAGGATGCTCTGTGGCGGCATATACATTTCCATCCCGGGTCAGTTCCGTACGCAAATATGCACCAAACTGACAGCTAGGGATCTCATAGGGGATCTGTAGCTCACAGGTTTGCAAGGGCGGAACATCCAGCATTTGCTGGGTCTTCTCTCCGGGAACACCATCCAATTCCATCCACCAAGAGAAGGTATACTCCTGCAGATTGGTAAAGGACAGACGGTTGGTCACGGTCAGTTTGCCATCTTCAAATTCCGTTCTGATAGGCTGATACGCGGCCTTAACCTCGTAAGAACCGGCCTTCAGCGTACGATCCGCAAACACCATGCCATCACAGCAGAAATTCTCATCATGGGTCAGTTCGCCTTCAAAATCACCGCCATAGCATTGCACACCATCTTTCATCACCACATGGTCTGCCCATTCCCAGACACAACCGCCAATCAGCTTGGGATACCGATCAAACAACTGACAGTAATCCCAGGCATCTCCCGGACCATTGCCCATGGCATGGGAATATTCACACAGAAATACCGGCATCTTGATCTCATCGGATCGCGCCCAATTTTCCAGCTGATCCAGCCAGGAATACATCTTGGAATACACATCCGCACAATGGCTTCCACCGTGACTGGTGGCATCTTCCGAATGGATCAACCGGGTAGGATCGTATTCTTTTGTCCATTGGATCATTTTTTCGTGGTTATTGCCAAAACCGCTTTCATTGCCCGTTGACCACATAATCACACTGGGGCTGTTTTTATGGAGCTGCACCATACGCTGCATCCGCTCCACATGCTCTTTCTCCCATTGGTCACAGGTGGTTGGCCATTGACCGGATTCCACATCGTACGCATAGGGCACATTGGCATTGCGGCGCAATACGCCATGGGTCTCCATATCATTTTCACAAATCACATAGAGGCCGGCCTCATCGCACATCTGAATGAATTTAGGAGAAGGCGGATAATGCGCAGTACGGACACAGTTGATATTCAGCTGCTTCATCAGCTGCAGATCCGCCCACAGTTCCTCATCGCTCTGACACCAACCGCGGAATTTGCTGGTATCATGATGATTGACACCAAACAGTTTTACCGGAACACCGTTGATCAGCAGCGCATAGTCCTCTGAGATGGCAATATCCCGCAATCCGGTTTGGAATGTGAGAATTTCTCCATCTTTTTCAATGACAACCGTATACAAAAACGGTTTTTCTGCATTCCACATAACGGGATCCGGCACATCATACCATAGGGATGTGCCCTCACCACACATGAGCTTCTCCGCTTTCCGGTAAATGCTGATTTGGGCAGGTGCATCCAATTGCACAGAAATGGTAGTTCCATTGGGAATAATCTTCACATCAGTCACATGGTCTTCCGGTCTTTGCAAAATATAAACATCCCGGAAAATACCATTATGCCGAAACATATCCTGATCTTCCAAATAGCTGCCACAGCACCATTTTAACACCTTTACAGTGACCCTATTTGTGCCGCACCGTACATAATTGGTAATATCAAACTCTGCCTGCAAATGGCTTCCCTGGGTAAAGCCCACGTAACGGTCGTTTATGTACACATAGGCGCAGGAACTGACACCCTCCAGCACCAAATACAACCGTCCCCACTTGTGGCTGATCTCAAATTCTCTTCGATACACACCGCAGGGGTTATCATCCGGCACATAGGGCGGATCGTAGGGAAAGGGGTAATTGATATTTGTATAATTGGGATTGTCGAATCCATGAAGCTGCCAACAGGAAGGGACCGGGATCGTTGTCCATTGGGTAATTACCTCAGGAACATTCACATCCTTATCAAAATAGGCAAAATCCCACTGCCCATTCAGCAGAAGATATTCTGACCTGCCGCCGGGAATGTAATAGCTTCTTGGCGGCAATCTATTCTCACTGGTAGCTAATAAATTTTCGTAATTTCTCATAATCGACAACCCTAAAATTATTTATTCTTCACTCAGTTTGAAACGAACCTGGAACGCAGGAACATTTCCCTTCATCTCCGGTACAGGGTAGCCCACCTTCATAAGGGCTGCTCCGTTATATGTCATGCCGGTTACTACATCTTTATAGATGCCCTGTTGCTGCAAGCCACGGAGTTTCACATAGAACAGATCCCGGCTGCCATGGACTTCCTGAATGACCATATTCAGCAACACTTCTTTTTGATTCGGACTTACAAACTCCCATGCTGCCAATTCCGATTCATGGGGGTTGGTCAGACGATAGTATCTGCCCTCTCGAATTAGCTTACTGCATTCTTTGTATTGAATGATCTGATCCTTGATCTTTGCCTTGATCTCCGGCGGCAATGTGGCAGGATTCAGCTCATAACCAAATGTACCGGACATGGCTACAATGCCTCTGGTGTTGAATTTAATGTTTCTCCAGGTTTGGTGGTTGGGGCAAACAGACACATGGGAGCCCATAGAAGGCACAGGATAGAAAAAGGATGTACCATGCTGAATTTTAATTCTGTCAAGAGCATCGGTGTTATCACTGCACCAAATTTGGGGGCTGTAATACAGCATACCGGCATCAAATCTGCCACCGCCGCCACTACAACTTTCCAGCAAAATATTGGGGTAACGGGTAATCAGCCGTTCCATAAGATCATAAACACCCAGAATATACTCATGGGCAACCGCACCGGCGCAACGCTCTGTGGACCATACATCCTCCATGCTGCGGTTCATATCCCATTTGACGTACTCCACATTGCCTTGATCCAGGACCTTGCACATCATCTCAAAAATGTGATCCCGCACTTCTTTTCTGGAGAAATCCAACAGTAGCTGATTGCGGGAACGCACAGGATTTCTACTGGGAATTTTTAATGCCCAATCTGGGTGCGCACGGTACAGATCACTGTTTTCAGAAATCATTTCCGGCTCGAACCAAATGCCGAATTTCACACCCAAAGCATTGATTTTTTCAATCAGCTGTCCCAGGGTACAGCCCAGCTTTTCTTCATTGACATTCCAATCGCCCAGGCCGCTGTTGTCATCGTTACGCTGACCGAACCAGCCGTCGTCCATAACCACCAGTTCTACGCCCAATTCAGCAGCCTCTACTGCCAGCTGATAGATGGTCTCTCCGGTGAAATCAAAATAGGCAGCTTCCCAGCTATTGAGCAGAACAGGACGATCCGCATTCACATACTTACCTCTGCACAGATGATGCATAATAGCATAATGGTATCTCTGAGAAAGCATTGCAAAACCGTGTTCTGAATAGGTCATCACCGTTTCCGGTACTGTAAACACCTGACCGGGTGCCAGAGGATACTGGAAGCATTCCGGCTGGATCCCCATGATCACACGGGTCTGTTCAAACTGGGTCTTTTCCGCCTCCAACAGGAAATTGCCGCTATAGACGAACATCATACCGTAACAGCCGCCAGCGGACTCTGTAGCGCCCTTTTCCGCCACGATCACTGCCGGGTTATACTGGTGGCTGGAGCTGCCTCTGCGGCTGCCAATGCTCTGGCGGCCATGCCCAATGGGTGTTCTTTGCAGCTGGCGTTCCCGGCAATTGGTGCCACAGAAGCTCAGCAGATCGTAAGCTCCATAAGACAGATCCAGACAAGCAGATGCGACCTTCTCCAGGGTAACCTGCTCTGTTCCCCCATTTTTAATACGCACACTTCTGGTAATAATATCAATATCCGGCAATACACCGTAAAGCAATTCCACCTGGACATGAGAAACAGGATCCTCTGTGATCACAGACAGCGTCTGGGCATTCTTTTCGCTGGCAAAAATAGCAGGCAGACCCTCCAGGGCATACTTGCCGTTGGAAATACTGTGGCTCACATAGCGAGGATCTACACAACGAGAACCATCGGCATTCTGCAGAATCAAGCCCATGGCTCGAAAATCGCCCAAACCGATGGTGGGATATTCCCGGCTAATGGTATCGAGTTCATAGTCGCGCCAAGTACCGGCATCCGAGATCGTTGCACCAAATCCGCGGCAGGCATAACGCACGATATAGTCAGAATCTCCGTATATTTTGCCGCCATAATAGATGTGCTGTACAATGCCGAACTGGTCGATGCGAAGCTGATAGGTGGTGTTTCTGGTCTCCAGGGAAAATAGTTTTTTCTCCGCGTTGAAGGTAATTGCCATTTCTGTTTCCTCCTATATCCTTGTAATTTCTATAGCTATCTGATATTCAGAATCATGTTCAAGGTTGGGTCTCCACAACCCCTCATGGGCGAGGGGTTGTGGAGAAAAATTTCTTTAGTGGCTTTTTACGTAGGCTGCCACTTCGTCACTGTCAAAGCAAATACTGTAGTCCGTAAACATGGCATCTGCTTCTTTATCTGCGAACATACTTAAGCCAACAGCAAGCTGGCTGTCTGCCGCAATTTCCGGAGCAATCTCGCTCCAGGACATCTGACTGATCTTACGACCGTTCAGATACACATAAACCGTTTCTCCCAGCTTAGCCACGGTCAATACCGCGTCCCTGGGATTGGGGTACACCAGAACTTCCTGGCCAAGCAAGCCAAGCTTATAGCTCCAGGTCCAATGATCCGGCCCATCCGGCCAGAGAATAAAACCGCTTCGGTTTGCCCAAAGCATGGTCTGATGTTCGCCATCTGTGATACAGAAGCCGGCGATCAGATCCGGCTGATAGGACTTACCAGCCTTAAATTGGGTGGTGTATTTTATGGTAGTTTGTGCCACAAAATCCACACCGCTTCCATCAAAGAACAGGCGCTTTCCGCTGCTGCCCATATCCAGGGAAGCCAGGATCTTGCCTTCGTGTTCCTTGGTCACATCAAAAGCATCCAGATCGGATTCCACGCTCTGTCGATTCACACGCACAGACTGTGCAAAATCAGACAGTTCCAATACTACCGACAGATTCTGGCTGGCATCCAGCTGAACGGTCATTTCCTTGGTCTTATAACCATTGGCTTCAAACCGCAGGGTATACGTGCCTGCAGGCAGCCGGAACGCAATGTCCTTTCCGGCAGGAATGACCTCGGTGTAGCACAGGGACTTGTCCGTAATGCCCATCACCGTCATGGTAGCAGGAACGGGGTTCTCGCCATCCGTAATGGTACCCGTCAGTTCCACATCTTCGCATCGCTCAAATTTTACAGCGATCTTCTGATTTTCCTGTACATTCCGCACCGTATAAGTACCTTGTACACCGTTGGCACAGATCTGGGAATACATTTCTACCCCATTGATCTGAACCGATGCTACGCGGAAACCGTTTTTGCCGGTGATAGAAATCTGATAGTCTTCACCAGCGGACAAGGATTCCTTATTGGTAGAAACGCTACCACCGGGACCTTCCACAGAGGCTTCGATGCGATAAACACCCTTTTCATTCAAATAGGATGTGATCTCCTCCTGGGTAATAGGCTTACAGGAAGCATCCTTATAGATCGTAGCCATTCCCAAAGACCACATACCGGGCATCACATCACCGTCCATGAAATCCACAATATCCGTTGCCAGATATTTGCCGTCAGCGAAATACCAGAAGTTATCCCCCTGCTTAATTACGGTAAGCTTCACGCCTTCCTGCTTCTTGGCATTGGGGTTCACAGGATCGTAGCGATCCAGACTCTTCTGATTCCAGCCGCCATCGGAATTCAGCGTGGTGATCTTATAATCCGGGAAATTCTTGGTGTTGTTGATGCTGTCAACAAAACCGTCCTTTCCACCGGGATCCAGCCATACTGCATGATACTGTCCATCGGGTTTTTGGAAAATGAAACCGGCCTTCGGCCAACTGTCGCTGGCTTCTCCGGTGGGAATGACCAGGGCTTCTACTATGAAGTCATTGCCGTAATGCTGGGTAAAGTAAATCTTCTGCCAGCTATCTTTCGAGGACGCCACGTTTCCCTGGTCAACCTGAGAAATATCCCATCCCCTTGTTTTGGCATAGCCATAGTAGCCATCGCCCAGAAGGCTGCCGGGAAGATCCTCATTTTGATAGCCGTTGCTATCAAAGATAAACATATCGTAGGTATTGCTTAAAGAGGAGGAACTAGGTGACATCCAGCTGGTGGAAGCGTCCACCTGCAGCACCGCACGATAACAGGGCATCACACCAATGCTTTGGGGAATGCCCAAGGAAATATCCACACCCAAAGTCTGCCAGGGTATAAACATTTCCAGGGTTGCACCATTGGTGCTGCCGTTTAATTCACCGTCTACCTTCACCGCACGGTCAAAGCCGTTATACCGTGTTGCAGACTGTCCATTCATATCAATGAAGAACTTCTTCACATTCCAAGAACCGGAATTGGCCGCATCGTAAAGGCTCTCCCCTACATTGGCAACACCGAAATAGAGTTCCCAGTTTGAGTTATACATGGGCATTCTTTCGCCGTCGCTGATCAGGATGGAATCATGAATCACAGAACCCACAATAATGCCTTCTTCCGTGGGAAATGCGGTGATCTCCATCACCGGGAGCTTGCCGTTGCTATTGGTAAGATAGGTGTTTTTCCACCATTTCTTTCCCTGCCACAGTTCTTCATCCAACACACCATCAACGGTAACAGAGGATTGTTCATAGATGGTGTGGCTATAAACACCGGGGGTATAGGGATTTTCGGCCTTGGCGATCTTTTCCTCAGACCCATAGAACAGGAAGAACGCACCCACCGCCAAACCGACCACACACAGGAGGGCAATTAAAATAATCAGCTTCTTTTTCTTCATCAGCCGTTCCCTCCCAATACCACGATTTCAGAAACATCCACAGCCGTATTCACATCACCCAGCTTGGTATGCTTCATCAAGCGATCCTTTTCTGCAATGGTGATCTGGATCTGCGTCACCGTAATCCTGTCAAATTCTGCCACAGCCGGTGCGCACTCCAAATATTTCAAAGTGCCGGCATCCCAGCCGTCCTGCTGGATGGGCAGATTCTGAATCACCGCCCAGGCATATTTCTGACTTGCCCAGGCAGGTTTCTCTGCCAGCTTGAAACGAATATCCGCAATTTGAGAAAAACCTTGCTCCGGCAATGCCGCATTATAGATCATAAGGGCTGACACAGACACAGGCTCCGGCCAGGTGAGGGTGATGGTCACATCCCCTTCTCTGACTGCCAGCTTATGGTCCTGGGTCACTTCATACAAAGGCAGTACCGAATCTGTCAGATACTGCGCACCTTTTCCGGTGCTGACAGTAATCTGTGCAGAGCTTGCCAGATTTTCATAGCCGCTGACGTTCTCCGGTAACCATGTTAGGGTTCTGCTGGGGCCATTGGAGGTCATAACCTCCACACCGTCGCCATTGAGCACAAAATTGACACGGTCTGCCGCTGTGGGTCGTTCCCAACCGACACCATGGATAATACTGCAATGCCGGTGATACACGATCCAAAGGGAATCCCCGTTTTTCACCAGGGAATGGTGAGCCGTGCCGTAAACATCACCAAACAAAGTACCATCCATGACCGGATTACCCGCTTCCATACTTAACTTGGTGAAGGGTCCCAGTGGAGATTCGCCTACCGCCTGGTGGACACTATAGCTAGGGCTTTCGTAACCATTGGAAGAATAAGTCAGATAATAGGTACCATTATGTAGGTACATAAATGGTCCTTCATTGACGCCGGATTCATCGCTGTAATAAGCTTCCCCTCTTGTATAATTGAGAAGATCACCCGCCGTGGACTTTACAGAGGACACGCCGGGGGCTGCAATAATGGTAGCAGTTTCATAATCCGGGTATGCCATGGATTGCATCTTCATACCTGCCAGCACATTGCCGCCGCTGTGATTATCATCCGGATGTCGCACGAAATACAAGTACAACTCACCGTTTGCATCAAAGAACGGGTGGGCATCAATGGCCGCGATATTGTAATCCAGCCCATAGCCGGTCTGGAAATTGATGGTGGGGATTCGCGTTCCGTTTTGGCTGTCAAAATCACAAATCAGGCTGAAAGGGCCAACCGGTGTATCCGCCACGGCCACACCGATATAAAAGCGGTCATAGGCATTTTCTGAATTAGAAATATAATCCAGTCCCATATCCGTTTTTGCAGATGCATTGAAATACATGTAGTATTTGCCGTCGCTGGGATTGCGGATCACCTCAGGTGCCCAATAATTGCTGCCGCACCAATCCTTCTTTTCGATCTGCAGAGAATATCCACCAACCAATGCGCCCACGGTCTCCCAATGGAACAGATCCTTGGATCTGTCACACTGGGCTACCACAGAAACGATTTCATTGGTTTGATAATACTCCGTTTGGGGAATATCATGCATCTCGCTGGTGATATAGCGGTAATAATATCCGCCCCATTGGGCATCTTCTTCCGGGGACACATAGAACACGCCGGGGTCAGCGCCATCGGGATCTGTCTGTCCGTTCATGCCAAACAGCTGAGAATTGTACCTGCCATAGGCATCCATACCGGTACCGTAGTTTAAGTATACAAGGGCATCCTCTTGAGACGGTGTGCAGCCGGCAATGCCGATGCACAGAATCACAGCCAAAGCCACGGCGATTCGCCGTTTTAATTTGGTTGTCACGCTAAGTCACCCTTTCTTTTACTGCTTGTACTCTGCCAATCTCTGATTCGATTCCTCAATATAGGCATACAGGAATTTCTCCAGTTCCATTTCGCCATAGCGAACCTTGTTGTTCAGGGGATTTGCCCAGGTATCGATCCAGGAACGATCGGGCATATACCACCAGTCGCCAGCCTTGGAGGTGGCAATGGCATCGATCACAACACCGGGGTTCTTGACGGATAACTTCTCCAAAGCCAGATCCTTTTGGCTGGCGCAAGAAGAACCGTAGCCGTTCTCAGCCAGCACCTTCTGACCGTTCTCAGCCAGCCAGGTTACAAACTCTGTGGCTGCATCCTTAACAGAGGTCTTCTGATTGATGGATACACAATAGCCCACAGAGTGTGCTGCAGACTTACCCTGCAATGCTACCTGGTCATCTTCGGGCTTATTGGAGGTATAGACCTTGTACTGAGGCAGAGGTGCAATACCCCAATCATCTGCCATGGTCTTCTCAATGGTCTCCTGGTTGGAGATCTGCTCTACCAACAATGCCAGAGTACCGGATGTGAAATAGGTCACAGAAGAAGTACCGTTAAAGGCAGAAGGATAAGGACAAACATTCAAGCCGCCGATACCGGCCAGATAAGCAAAGCGGGAGAAGGCCTCCTTGGTAGAGGGCAGCTGAGACAATGTACCGGCTGTCACATCTGCAGAGAAATCTCTTGCGCCGGCATCTGCGCCGTTGACCGTATAGGTGAAATAGGTCTTGCTGTCGGTTTTGTAGCCAATATCGTCACCGGCGGCTGCGTTGATAACATCCTTCAGATCCAGAGTCTCTCCGGCCTGATAGACCGTACCGGTGTAGATACCGGTGTAGGTCTTACCTTCGTTTACAATATAGTTGGGTGTATCACTCTGCAATGCAAAGGTCCACTCACCGTTACCGCTCAGATCCTCCAGGCAGTTGCCGCCCACAGACCAGCCGTAATTGAACCACCATTCGGTGTAGTAACCATATTGTGTCTTGGCGTTTTTGTTCCACTCCTTGGTGCAAAGCATGCCCAGATCCTCGATCTCGTCCCAGTTCATGGCGATCTGGTCGTTGAAAATCATCACTTCGCCTGTGCCGGGCTCTGCCCAAGAATAGCCATTGGTCTCGTTCTTGGCAGGCATGTAGGGATACAGGCTACGGTAGAAGCCCTTAGCAGGTACAGTACCCTCAATGCCATAGTCGGCCATGGTCTTACCGTTCAGATCCTTGCCACCGTTATGAAAGGCTTCCAGATCTGCCTGGGGCACGCTGATGCAGATAACACCCACTGCCTCCAAAGCGGTCTTGTTGTAGTACAGCACTGTGGTATCGTTATAAACGGGAACACCGTACAGAGGATCCTCCGCATTGGAGGTTGTCTTGGAAATGTCATAGTGGTAACGGCTGCTGATCTCCGGATAGAAATCCTCCAACAGGCTGCTATCCACCACACTTGTCAGATCCACCAGATACTTGGTGTACTTTTTGAAATAATCGTCACCCAGGGCAACCACATCCGGGCCGCTGTTACTGGGCAGCTGCTGAGACAGAATGTTGTCAATACTGCCGGACTTGGGAACACCCTGGACAAAGATATTCTTTTCTGCACCCACGGTATCATTAAACTTGTTGATCAGCACATTATACATGCTGACCATATTCATGTTGCCACCGTACATAAATGTCACAGTGACCTTGCCGCTGGAATTGCCGCACGCTGTCAGCGATGCCATACCGGCAAGAATGACCAGAGTCAATAAAATAGAAATGATTTTTTTCATAGATTAACCTCCTGATTCGAGGGACACTCAACCCTTGAGTCCTGAAGAAATTGAAATGCCTTTTAGGATCGTTTTTTGGAATATAATATACAGTAGCAGCATGGGTACCAGCGCTAAAACACCGGCCGCCGCCACCAGAGAATTGTCCATCACAGCGGAGCTTAGGAAATCCAATGTGACCTGTACCGTATAGCCGGAGGGATTGTTCAAATAGATCAGCGGTCCCATGTAGTCGTTAAAGGAAGAGATAAATCCCAAAATGAACTGGGCCATCAATGCCGGTTTTGCCAGGGGCATGACAATGCTGAAGAACCGTCTCCAACGACCGGCGCCGTCAATGGATGCCGCCTCCAAGAGTCCGTCAGGGATTCCCATAAAGAATTCTCTCAGGAACATAATACAGGCTGCACCGCCGAACAAACCGGGCACGATCAGCGGCAGCGGTGAGTTTGTCCAGCCATACCAGTCAAACATCAGATAACCCGTGGCCATGGTCACGCAACCGGGCATCATCATGGTCATGATGAGCATGTAGTACATGGCGTCTCTGCCACGGTATCTCAGCTTAGAGAAGGAATAGGCCGCCACTGCCGATGCCAGCAGACCAATCACATTGGGAATAATGGCATAGACGAAGGAATTGATGACCGCTTGGGTCATGGTGATACCAATTACAGACTCCACCACAACGATCTCATTATAGGCTTGTGTGGTAGCGCCCTGCTTAGGCCACCATGTAAAGTCAAAGGAGTTGGCTTCAATGGGGGATTTAATACTGGTAACGAAGAGTAAATAGAAAGGAAATGCAATCACGACCGCCAGTACAAACAGGGGCACCAGATTGGCAAGATCCAGTTTGGAAACAATCCGGGATTGATAGGCCGTATACTTTCCTTCTTTTTTGAGCCTACCATGGATCACTTTCACAGTAATGATCACCACATAGCAGGCAATGGCAATCAAGCTATGTACCACCCGGCTGTTACTTCCCTCTGCAGGCTTAAAGCAGGGCAGGATGGTAAACAGCACCGCAGGAACCCAAAGCAAAGGAACCAACAGTTCGTTAAGCAATTTGATTGCGATTTTCCATGCAGGCAGGCTTTTTCCTATCATTTTATTAGAAATCATAGTTCACCCACCTCTTTTGTGTACGCATATTGATACGGGTAATGATCAGAATAATGATTGCCAGAATCCAGCCGGCAGCAGATGCCAGACCGTAGCCGTATTCATAGCTTCTGACAAACACCATGTTGTAAATATGTTTCACAACCGTATCACTGACCCATCCTGCGGAATCTCCCCAGGCCGGTGTCACATTGGTACCTGCCAGCAAATGCATTTCTGCCATGGATTGGAAAGCCCAAATCAGCTTCATGGTCAGCAGATATGCGGTTGTGGGAGAAATCGCAGGAAAGGTGATCTTCCAAAATATCTTGGCTTCGCTGGCACCATCCAGCTTTGCAGCCTCATAATAGGTCTGATCCACATTAGCCAGCGCTGCCTGGAACAGCACAATGCACCAGCCCAAGCCGGCCCACACGGTCATGACCACTGCCGCCAGCATGAAGATCCAGGGAGAGTCAATGAGCCAGCCGACAGGCTCATAACCGAATTTTTCCAGCAGCGCATTCAGCAAACCGCCTTCATAACGATAAAGCATGGTTTTGAAGGTCAAGCTGATGACCACGCTGGAGCATACATAGGGGATAAAAAACACAGAACGGAAAAACTTTTTTCCTAT
The DNA here is from genome assembly GCA_017549125.1 of Oscillospiraceae bacterium. Taxonomy (GTDB): domain Bacteria; phylum Bacillota; class Clostridia; order Oscillospirales; family Oscillospiraceae; genus Faecousia. The sequence continues at coordinate 28,901 of JAFYVL010000050.1, forward strand.
TTTAGAGCGATTGATCATATAGGCGATCCAAAGAGACAATGCAATACAAATGGGCGCATTGAGTGCATAGAGCAATGTACTCCAATAGGATGCATAGGTATATTTATCGCCGTTTGTCAAGATGGTAGAGTAGTTTTCCCAGCCGATATACTCCATATCCTGTAAATCGGTGGAATGTAATTCTGAAAAGGAAACTACAGCAGATAATACCAGCGGTATCACACCAAAAATCAGAAAACCGATCAAAGGAATGGAACCCGACAAAAATCCGCCAAACTGCGTTTCTCGACCTAATCGTAGGGGTTTTCTTTTCATATCTAAATCTCCATTTTTGCGTCTACACCCCACTACCGGTCAAAAGACCGGCAGTGGGGTTTTGTTTGGAGGACACTGTAAGATTACAGTGCGCTGAGAATGGCCTTCTCCAGCACGGCAGCCATCTTTGCGATACCTGCATTGTTGGGGTGCGTGCCATCATGGGTATAGTCGTTATAATTGCTTGTGGTAATACCGCTGTCAGCCGCAATATCTACCAGAACCACATTGTCATAGTGGGCTGCCAGCTCGCGGATACGGGCATTGTAGGAATTGAGCAGATTCCAGTTGGTGTTGTAACCGCTGGGAATCAAGGTACACACAAAAATCTGTGCATCGGGGTACAGCTTGCTTGCCTTTTCCAGGGTAATGATATAGGCCTCGGTAAAGGTAGCAGGTGCTTTATAGCCGCTGCCGGAGACCACACCGGTGTAGGTATCTGCAGTCAGCTCGCCCAGAGTAACACCGCCAATATAGTCATTGGTACCCATGTGGATCACGATGATATCCGGCTTGGTGCCCTTCAAATTACCGGTGTTAGCACCCAGGTTTTCCACACGGACATAGCCGGCAGGCGCCAGAATTGCACCGCCCGCCTCAATGAGCCGGTTGCCGTTGTGGGAATTGTTGACCAGCAAATTCATGTCATACTTTTCCATGACCTGTCCCCAATAGGTTTCTTCGTAGCTATTGAGCACATTCTGCCATGCACCGTTATACCAGGCATGGTAGGTGGAAATGGTAGTGTTATTGACACCGTTGTTGGAAACACCTTCATAGGTGGTAATGCTGTCACCCAGCAAGGAAACATACTTGTTCTTCAGAACATCGGTGTCCACCTCGGGGGTAACGTCACCATTGGCGATGCCGCTGACAGTCACATTGACATTGCTATAGCGCAGGCCGCAAGCTACTCTGGTGAACATACCCAGCTGATAGGCCGTACCGGAAGCAAAGCCGCCGAACTGGCTGTCGGTCAGAGGGAATGTCCAGGCATGCTGCAGACCCTCACCTTCCTTGCCGAAATAAGCACGCAAGGTGTCATTGTCCACGGTGATCTTGTAGTTGATGGTCATGGCATCCTCATAACGATAGTAGAATGCGCATGCAGGATAATTCCACCAGGCATTGGTATCATTGTAGATGGTGTTGTTGCCTTCGTTGTCCAGACCGGCCGCATGCTCCTTAATGGAGAACCATTGGGTCTTGCCGGTTGCATCCTTCACACCGAAGGACAGGATCACGTCTGCCACATTATCTCTGTTTACAGTACCGCTATACTCCCATGTGGTTGCATAGCTGCCATTGGCATCGGCCGCAAAGAACATCTCCGTGGTATTCTGGGTACCGTCATTGGTAATGGTACCTGCCAGCTTACCATAGCTTAAGCCCTGGGAAGCGCTGGCAACATGGAACTTGTAAGGAGCGTTTTCAGCCTTCACGGAAACATCGGTAAAGCGCAGGCCGCAAGCTACTCTGGTGAACATACCCAGCTGATACTCAGAATCCGCAGCAAAGCCGCCAAACTGGCTGTCAGTCAGGGGGAAGGACCATGCCTGCTGCAGGTCTTCGCCTACCTTGCCAAAATATGCCTTCAACACATCATTCTCAACGGTGATCTTGTAGTTGATGGTCATGGCATCTTCATAACGATAGTAGAATGCGCAGGCAGGATAATTCCACCAGGCATTGGTATCATTATAGATAGTGTTGTTGCCTTCGTTGTCCAGACCGGCCGCATGCTCCTTAATGGAGAACCATTGGGTCTTACCGGACTGATCCTTCACGCCGAAGGACAGGATCATGTCTGCTACATTATCTCTGTTGATGGTGCCGCTGAACTCCCACTTGTTGGCATAGCCGCCCTTTTCGTTGGCAGCGAAGAACAATTCGGTGGTGTACTGGCTACCGTCAACGGTGATGGTGTTGGTGGTCTTACCGGGGCGAACACCCTCAGAAGCACTGCTTACATAGTAGTTAAAGGGAGTATTCTCTGCGGAAACGGAAACATCCGTAAAGGTCATGTTACCGGGAGTGGAGTAGATACCCACCTGGTACTTGGTGTCCATTGCGAAGCCGCCAAACTGGCTGTCAGTCAGGGGGAATGTCCAGGCATGCTGCAGGTTATTGGCATCATAGCCAAAGTATGCATACAGCACATCGTCCCGAACAACGATCTTATAAGCCAGATTCAGAGAATTGTTCCAATAGAAGTTACAGGAAGGTTCATTCCACCAGGCATGGGTGCCGTCATAAATGGTAGTGGAGGCTTCCTTATCCAGACCGGCAGCGTGCTCCTTAATGGAGAACCACTGACTTCTGCCATGGGCATCACGGACACCGAAGGACAGCAACAGACCTTCTGTCCACTCCTTGTTGATGTAGCCGCTGATCTCCCAGTTGCGTGCATAAGCGCCATAGGCATCTGCACCGAAGTAGATCTCGCTATTGCCGGAGTTGGAGGTATAGATCTCTGCCTCATAAGCATTGACAAGCACAGCATTAGATTTGCTTGCCACATGGAACAGAGGATCTGCAGTGTTTTCACCGCTGCCGTCCACGGCAGAGCCATCTCTCTGGGTCAATACGATGCCCTTGTTGTTGGCGATCACATTGAACAGTTCCGGTCTGCATACACCGGAGTCGGGTGCATGGAGTACCAAAGTCTCTACGCCTTCCAGGTCTGTAAAGATCATGCCGTGACCACCGTCGGTGGTATACAGCTTTACTGTATCAGCCTTCAAGCTGACCTTTGCGCCGATGGAAGAGAACTTGGTTGCCAGCTGGGCATAAACCATGTTGCCATCTACATCCATCTTGGTGGACCACAGCAGATAGTTCTGACCGTTCAAATCGGTATAGGTCTTAGGACCGTCGGTAACGCTGGAAGCGTTTGTTCCCAGCAGTTCATCCCAGAAGGAGGTCAGATCGCCTGCACCGAACCACTCCTTAGCATCGCCAACGGTGGTTTTCAGATCTGCAGACAGCTGGACATAGTTCATAGTGCCGGTGCCGCTGTAATTACGGCAAGCGCACTGCCATTCATGGGCATACACCAGGTAAGGTGTGCCATTTTCAATGTACAAAGTGCCGTCCAGGCAGGAGTGACCTGCAGGTGTGATAGGACCGTCAGACCAAGGCGCAAAGGGGCCAACAGGGCTGGAAGCCTTCAGCACAGCAGTACCCTGCTGATTGGTAGTACCCTCCTGGGTAAAGGTTGCGAACATATAGTATGCGCCGTCATAGGCATAAACCTCGGGAGCCCAGTAGGCAGCTTCTGCGCCTTCTACATTTGCTGCGGCATTGCCCCAGAAGTCTTCGCTTCCTGTGAAGCAAGCACCCTCTGCGATCCAGTAGTTCAGATCCTTACTGCTGTAGACATTGAAAGAACCAAAGTTCTGGGTGCCATACAGATAATAAGTATCATTGTCTACCAGGATGAAGGGATCACGAATCTGGATCTCTTCACGACGGAGGATCTTGCTGGGATTGCTTTCTACACCCTTTGCAGTAACCTTCACATCAGAAATAGTAAAGGCACAGGGGTCAACCGTACGGATACCGATCCGGTAAGCGTCACCGGTTACGAAGTGGCCGAACATAGCGTTGGTCAAAGGCAGATTCCATGCCAGCTTCAGATCGGAGTTGTCTGCACCAAAGTACATCTTCAAGGTGTCCTTCTCGATCACCAGCTTGTAGCTGATGGTATCGGTGCCACGATCAAAGAAGTTCTTGGCAGCGGCATTGGGGAATACATAAGTGCCGTCGGGCTTATACTCGGTATCCCACCAGTTGTAGAACCACTGACGAGACATGGAGTCACCCAGAATGGTGAACCACTGCTCACGGCCGGCAGCATCGAACACACCGAAGGACACAAACAGAGTCTCATCCTTGCTGTTGGTCTTCTTCAGAGTACCGGTCATTTCCCAATCGGTAGCGTAGGCTGCGTTGGGAGAAGCCTTCAGATAGGTCTCGGTATTGCCGGAACCATCTGCAGTGATCACGCCGTTAACGGTATCTGCGCTGATGCCGCCTACGGTGTTTTCCACATACATGGGATCGGGAGTATTGTCAGAGGTTGCCTTCACATCGGTGAAGTTCATAGCGCATGCCACGCGAGAGAAGATACCAACCTGATACTCACTATCCACACCGAAGCCGCCAAACTGGCTATCGGTCAAGGGGAAGGTCCAGGCATGCTGCAAGTTATTGGCATCATAGCCAAAGTATGCACGCAGCACATCGTCCTGCACAGTGATCTTATAAGCCAGAGTCAGAGAATTGTTCCAGTAGAAGTTGCAAGCAGGTTCGTTCCACCAGGCATTCACATCATTATAAATGGTGTTGTTGCCTTCGTTGTCCAGACCGGCTGCGTGTTCCTTAATGGAGAACCACTGGGTCTTGCCGCTGGCATCCTTCACACCGAAGGACAGGATCATGCCCTCGGTCCAGGCCTTGTTAATAAAGCCGCTGATCTCCCAGTTGCGGGCATAGCCATTCTCACCAACGCCTGCAAAGAACAGTTCGGTGGTATTCTGGCTGCCGTCATAGGTGACAGTACCGGCAGTCCGGTCATAGGAAATACCGGCAGAATTGCTTGCTACCTGGAAATTGTCAGCTGCGTTATTGGTCTGGGTCTTGACAGAGGTCATCTCCAAACCACAGGGAACGCGGGTGAAAATACCCAGCTGGTATTCAGAATCCACAGCAAAGCCGCCAAACTGGCTGTCCGTCAAGGGGAAGGACCATGCCTGCTGCAACTCCTCGCCTACCTTGCCGAAATATGCCTTCAGCACATCATCCACTACCGTAATCTTGTAGTTGATGGTCATAGCGTCCTCATAGCGATAGTAGAAAGCGCAGGCAGGATAATTCCACCAAGCATGTACATCATCATAAATGGTGTTGTTGCCTTCGTTGTCCAGACCGGCTGCATGCTCCTTAATGGAGAACCATTGGGTCTTACCGGACTTATCCTTCACACCGAAGGACAGGATCATGTCTGCCACATTCTCACGAGTGACCGTACCGGTCAGCTCCCAGTTACGGGCATAGCCGTCATTGTCCTTAGCACCGAAGAAGATCTCGGTGGTATTCTGTGCGCCATCATAGCTGACAGTACCGGCAGTCTTGTCATAGGTAATGCCGGCGGTGCTGCTGGCTACCTGGAAGCTGTCGGGGGTATTATCGGTGGTAATCTCCATATTGGACATTTCCAGACCGCAGGTGTTATGTACATAGATACCCAGCTGATACTCGGAATCTGCGGTGAAGCCACCAAAGCGAGCATCGGTCAGAGGGAAGGTCCAGGCATGACGCAGTTCCTCGCCTACCTTGCCGAAATAGGCCTTCAGCACATCATCCACTACGGTGATCTTGTAGTTGATGGTCATAAAGTTCTCATACCGCCAGTAGAAGCTGCAAGCAGGCTCATTCCACCAAGCATGTACATCGTCATAAATGGTGGTATTGCCTTCCTTGTCCAGGCTGGCAGCATGTTCCTTAATGCCAAACCACTGGGTCTTTCCTTCCTTATCCTTCACGCCGAAGGACAAAACCATGCCCTCTGCATTTTCACGGGTGACCGTACCGGTCAGCTCCCAGTTACGGGCATAGGCCTGGTCATCAGATGCCTTGAAGAAAACTTCCACATCCTCAGAACCGGAAATAGACAGGGTTTCTGTCTCGTCGTTTTGGATCACGTTGCCGGAGGTGGTATCCACCATGTAGGGCTCGTAAGCCAGAATGGTTGCAATATCCCAATTGCTGATGGAATGGGCAGTGCACAGGTTGCGAACTGCCAGCTTCTGAGCTCTGGAATAACCGGCAAAATCATCGTTGACGATCTCCAGCATTTCTCTGAGGGTGTAGCTGTAATCAGCACTCTCAATCATCGTGCCATTGGACAGCTTCATCCAAACAGAGGCATACACTTTGGTTTCACCAAAGTTTTCAACATCAAAGTTCTTCAGCAGCAGAGACAGCTCCTTACCGGAAGCAAAATCTGCGCTGCTCTTTCCACGGGAAACAGGATTGTAGCCTTCCAGCCACAAAGTGTAGCCAAAAGCTTCCGCTTCGTCCAACTGTGCCTGCACAGTGGCATCGCCATAAAACGCAGCCTTATAGCCAACGCCGGTAGCGGCAGGCTTCAGACTCATATGGGTAATACCCATATAGATACGGTGGAAGGTGTAACCTTCTTCACCCTGCACTGCCACATAACGGCAAATACTGCCCAGGCGCGTGCCATCCTCCTTAAACTGCTCAACGGGTGCGCCACCGGTAATAACAGCGCGCAACACACCCACATTGGCATCGGAGTATTCGTTGGTGGTGGAGTCCATACCGTACAGGTCATAACCGTTCAGGTTAATGGAACCACCCAGGTCATTACCGTTCAGATCAATGTACAGATCCGCATTGAGGGTAATGTCCGCTTCCGCATCTGCCTCCAGTACCACATACTGTGTGGTGCTGTCATAGGCCGCCAAAGCGTCCTGCAAGGATGCATGGCTGCTGACCAAACCTGCCGCATTGTACAGCTTTACGGGATTTGTTTCGTCCGCAAAAACTGTCAACATCATGCAAGAAAGCAGCATTGCAACCGCAAGAACCATGGCAAGTGTTCTTTTCGCAGTTTTCATATTGTTTCCTCCTTAATATTTTAACGCTCTTGAGCGTTGAATTACAGATTTCCACCTGCAAGACCGCAGGCTGTTAATCAGCCTGGGTCTTTACTTGCAGATCAGAAATGGTCAGCTTACAGGGGTCAACTGTGTTGATACCCAGCTGATACCGGCTACCGGCTGTGAAGCCGCCCCACAAGCTTTTCGTCAAGGGAAGATTCCAAGAGAGGGTCAATGTACCGGCCTGTGGATCATAGGTGGTATTGGTTGCCTTGGAAACATAGAACTTAGTCTCTGACACAGCCTCTCCTACCTGCACCTGCACATTGGTCATCTCCATCTGGCAAGCCACTCTTGTGAACATGCCCAGCTGATACTGACTACCAACCGCAAAGCCACCAAACTGGCTGTCGGTCAAAGGGAATTGCCAGGCTTGCTGCAGATCCTCGCCTACCTTACCGAAATATGCCTTCAACACATCATTCTCAACAGTGATCTTGTAGTGGATGGTCATGGCATCGGCATACCGCCAGTAGAAAGCACAGGAAGCGTAATTCCACCAGGCATGGGTTCCGTCATAGATCATGTTGTTGCCCTGGTTATCCAGACCTGCCGCATGCTCCTTAATGGAGAACCATTGGGTCTTGCCGGTTTGATCCTTTACACCGAAGGACAAAATCATGTTTTCCACATTTTCACGGGTCACCGTACCGGTCAGCTCCCAGGTATTGGCATAGCCGCCGTTTTCGTCTGCACCGAAGAACAATTCTGTGGTGTCCTGTGTGCCATTGTAGGTGATCGTTCCTCGATAGGGCTTGGCAATCACGCCATTGGATGCATCAGCAACATAGAAATGTCTATCTGCAGGATCTGCGCTGTCAACAACCGCTTTTACATCTACATTGGTCATCTTCATGGCACAAGCCCCTCTGGTGAAGATGCCCAGCTGATAGGAACTTCCGGATGCGAAACCACCAAACTGGCTATCGGTCAAGGGGAAATACCAGGCCTGCTGCAGACCGGTACTTTCTGTGCCGAAGTAGGCACGCAGAATATCGTCCTGGACGGTAATCTTGTAGTGGATGGTCATAAACTCGGGATAGTTCCAGTAGAAGCTGCAAGCAGGCTCATTCCACCAGGCATTCACATCATTGTAAATGGTGTTCTTGCCTTCGTTGTCCAGACCGACTGCATGCTCCTTAATGGAGAACCATTGGGTCTTGCCGGTTTCATCCTTCACACCGAAGGACAGGAGCATGCCTTCTGTCCATGTGCGGGTAATCGTACCGGTCAACTCCCAATTATCGGCATAGCTACCGTTTTCATCTGCCCCGAAGAACAGCTGCGTGCTATTACTTGTGGCATCAAAGCCAATCTCTCCGGTATTGGCAGAATGGAACACTCCATCCGTAGCGCCGGCAATATGGAAACGGTCAGCACCGGCCTGCTTGTCAGCCATTTGACAACCGACCTTTTCCAAGGCCGCGGCATAGGCCACATAACTATCCAGGCTGGGATGTAATCCATCTGCGCAATCGGTGGCAGGATCTGTCATAGGGCTTTCCACATAAATAACCCCATTTTCCTGGCACCACTGTTTCATTGACCCATTCACAGCCACACGAAGTGCTTCCCGGTCAATATCACTGCGGGGGGGTATGGAGAACCAATACAAATTACTCCGGGGGAACTTGTCCTTTAGAACCGTAAACAGTTCCTGCAAACCGGAAAGCATGTAATTTGTTTTATCTCCGTAGCCCAAATTGTTTGTACCGATATTCACCACAATGTTCTTAGGGGAATAATCGTCCAGCCAATCATTTGCGAAGGTCACCCAATGTTGGGTGGTTGTACCGCTGATGCCCAGGCAAAGTGCCTCTTTGCCCTGGTAAATACCAAAGAAATTCTTGAAGAATTCTGCTTCATCAAAGAAAGAGTCACCAATAAAGACGGTGGTCACGTCGTTCTTGCCAGCGATCTGAAGCTGATGCTTGCGATCCACAATCTTTTGTGCATATTGGGTAACATCGTAGCGGGTCACATCCACAACATCTGTTTCCACATGCTCGCCGGTGACTACCCGGACATCTGTCATCTGCATATCACAGGTTTCTCTGGTGAAGATACCCAGCTGATACGCACTTCCCTCTGCAAAGCCACCAAAACGGCTATCGGTCAAGGGGAAGTACCAGGCCTGCTTCAAGCCGCTGCTATCCGTACCAAAGTAGGCATACAGCACATCATCTGACACTACGATCTTGTAGCTGAGTGCCGAAGTATTGTTCCAGTAGAAATTACAGGAAGGTTCATTCCACCAGGCATGCACATCATCATACACAGGATCATTACCTTCGTTGTCCAGACCAACTGCATGCTCCTTAATGGAGAACCATTGGGTCTTGCCGGACTTATCCTTCACACCGAAAGACAGGAGCATACCTTCTTTGAAGCTTCGGCTGATATTACCGGTCAGTTCCCAAGCGTTTGCATAGCTGCCCTTTTCATCGGCGGCAAACATCAACTCTGTGGTATCTGTATCCATGTACCAGATCTTACCGGCCTGCTCATCATAATCCAGCCAATGACCGGTTTCGCCTGCCACATGGAACTGCAAGGTATTCATATCCTTGGCTTCCATGATACAACCGGCTTTTTCCAGCTGAGAAGCATACTTTTCATAGGATGCGGCATTGGGATGCAGACCATCGGAGCAATCGGATTCCGGATTCTCGATGGGGTTTTCCACATAGATAATGCCATTCTCACCGCACCACTTTTTCATGGCGGTATTGATCTGCAGTTTGGCATCCTCTCTGCTCATGTCACTACGCAGAGCAATGGAGAACCAATAAATATTACTGTTGGGGAACTCCTGTTTCAGCTTCAGGAAAAATTCCTGCAGGTCTGCGATCACCACGTCGGTATAATCGCCTCTGCCCAGATTGTTAGTGCCAATATTCACCACAATATTCTTGAAATCATATCCACTAAACCAGTCGTTCATAAATGTGACCCAATGGTTGGTGCTTGTACCGCCAATACCGCAGCACAGAGCCTCCTTATCACCATACAGATCCACGAAGGTACGGAAACCGTCCTGATCGTGGAAGGAGTCACCGATAAACACGGTGGTGATTCCATCCTTTGCGCCGGCTTCCAGCTTTTGCTTTTGCTGATTTGCATTGTCCTGATAAGAGAACGGATCATACTGGATGCCGTAACCACCGGCTACAGAGCCCCTGGTCTTTACTGTGACATCCGTAATGCGCAATGCACAGGGATCCACAGTGGTAATACCCATCTGATAGGCCGTTCCCGGTTCAAAACCGCCCCACATAGCATCTGTCAAGGGCAATCTCCAGGTAATGGTCAATGCATCCGGCGTACTGCCAAAGTATGCCTTCAGCACATCATTTTCCAGAACCAGCTTGTAATACAAGGTATCTGTCTTCTTATCATAGAAGCTGCGCACTGCCGCATTTTCCAGCACATACGTTCCATCATAGCCATATTCCGTATCCCACCAGTTCCAGTACCGCTGACGGGACAGGCCATTTTGCAGGATACACAGCCATTGGCTTGTGCCGGAATAACCGTGAACACCGAAGGACAGGAACAGGTTATCCTGCACATTCTCCTTTTTGATCTTGCCGGAAATTTCCCAGCTTGTGGCAAAATCATGCTGGCCGTTTGCCGCAAACATCATTTCTGTCTGGCTTACACGATTGCTGGTAGTGATGGTTCCCTGCATGGGATTCGTAGCCACGCCATCAGACTCACGCTCCACAAAGAACCGATAATCCTCATACTTATCATCCAGAGCAACCGCCTTGGTGTTGTAAATAGCCATGGCGCAATTATCCACCGTATGAATACCCACCTGATAAGCAGAGCCAGGGGCAAAACCGCCAAACTCACGCTTAGTCAGCGGGAAATACCATGCTTTCCCCAAATCCTGGGTTTCATTGCCGAACCAGGCAATCAGCACATCGTCCTTAATGGTAATTCGATAGTTGAGGGTCAAACCACCCTTTTCTAGGGTTCTCCAGTAGAACAAGGTGGCTGCATCATTGTATTTCACATGGGTGCCATCGTACATCACCTTGCTGCCCGTGTTATCCAGGGTAGCCATATGCTGGTAAATGGAGAACCATTGGGTCTTGCCGTTGTTGTCCTTTACACCAAAGGACAACAGGCTTTCGGGCATGTTGCTCCAACGGACGATCTTGCCGGACAACTCCCAATTACCGGCATAACCGCCCTTTTCTGTTGCACCAAAGAACAGTTCTGTCTTTTCCTGTGCCGAATAAGAGATCTTACCCTTATTGGGATACCCCTGAATGCCTTTCGACGAATTGACAAGATAGAACTGGGGTGTTTCATACTCCACATGGGGATCATCAGAGGGATCTTTGCTTACCTTGTTGCCGGATTTTACGGTAACATCGGTAATACGCAGATCGTTGGGGTCAACCGTATTGATTCCAATCTGATAGGCGCTGCCGGAGGCAAAACCGCCAAACTCAGCATCTGTCAGCGGCAAGGTCCATGCCAGCTGCATAGTTTCCGCGGTGCTGCCAAAATACATCTTGAATGCATCGTTTGCCACCACCAGGCGGTAATACAAGGTATCTGTTTCTTTATCATAGAAACGGTCTGCATCCTCGTTCTTTAAAACATAAACGCCATCCGGGAAATACTCAGAATCCCACCAGTTCCAATATCTCTGCATGGACAAAGAAGAATCGTTCAAAATGCAAAACCATTGCTCTTTGCCCTTGCTGTCCTTTACACCAAAGGATAGGAACAGATTGGCACCAATATCTTCTTTATGAATTTTGCCGGTCATTTCCCATTCCTTGGAATATTTCTGATCCTTGCTCACCGCAAAAATCAGTTCGGTCTGGTCGACCAACTTATGGATCTGGATCGTACCCTTATTGGCATCGGTGGAAACACCCTTGGACGCGCTATCCACATAGAAGCGATCACCCGTAATATGTACGTCCACATTTTTCGTGCTGACAGAGCCTCCCAGATCCACCACATCTTCTCCATTCTTTGTGGAGATATTGGTAATGGTAAAGTCACAGGGATCCACGGTGTTAATGCCCACCACATACTCTGTACCGGCAGCAAAGCCACCAAAAATCTCTTCTGTCAGAGGTAAGCTCCAAGCCAGCGCCATGGAATACTGGTCACTGCCAAAGTACACCTTCAGAACATCGTCCTTCAGAAGAATAATATAGTCCAGCTTGTGGGCTTTGCGCCAGAAAAACGCAGAAGCTGCATCATTGTAGCCTACATACTTGCCATCAAGTTCGTATTTGCTGTCCGCCCAATTCCAGTAACGCTGGCGAGCCATTGCATCCTCGTAAATACAGAACCATTGCTCCTTGCCCTGGGCATCCCGAACACCAAAGGACAAGAACAAGCTCTCATCCGCATTGGCTCTGTGAATGGTTCCTCTGAAATCCCATGCCGATGCATAGGGGTCATTCATACTTTGCGCAAAGATCATTTCGCTTTGCTTTACAGAATTCGTTACTGCAATGGTACCTTGCTCCATATCGTAGGCAACACCCTCAGAGGCACTCAAAACCGTAAAGCACTTTCCTTTGATCTGGGGATCGTCCTGTACACTATCTCCGCCTACTTCTATGCGCGCGACCTGTTCTTCCGCAACGGTAATTTGCGCAGAAGCAAAGCATTGCTTACCCTGGATGGTCACCACGGCCTGTACTGTAGCCTTACCCGGTGTAATCGCCGTCACAAGACCCTTTTGATTCACCGTTGCCACAGCCGGAGCAGTACTGCTCCACTTTACCCAGGAGTCTACCTTCTCACCATCCTGATCCACCAGCGCAAGCTGATGGGTTTGTCCTGTCTCCATAGTAACCTGCCGGGGCTTGATTTGCACATTTATCTCCCCGGAAGGCCATAAGATTATTAACGCAGCTACTGCAGCAACCACAGCAACCGCCGCCAAGAAAATCCACAAAATTTTCTTGTTGTTTTTTATTCTATGTAACATAGCATCCTCCTGGTTTTCAGCAAGATATCACATCATAAAAATTTGTTGTCACTACGACTTATTTTACATTATAGGGGGGAGAATTTAACTTTTCAACAAAAGGCAAAAATACATAAGCGAATATGCAAAAAATGATAAGTTTTACAAAGAATATTTTCCTTAATAAGTAAAAATTAGTAAAACAACACAAAGCACGATACTTTTCTTCTTCCAGAAAAAGAAGAAAAGTATCGTGCTTATAAAATGTGTATACAGTTGTCCTTTAATCCAATTTGAGAATCCATTGCAGTACCCGGCGGACATTGACCGCCAGGTCATTGCGGGTGATCAGACCCAGTTCCAAGGCTTTTTGCAAACGCTTAAAACTGCCGCAAGGCATACGCACATCGTTACCGGCCAATGCCTCACGATACTGCTCCGCCTGATTCTCCCAGTCTGTGACCACCAGGCCTTCATAGCCCCATTCCTGCCGCAGAATCCCGTTGATCAGTTCGTCTTTTTCAGAGGTGTAGTGACCATTGAGCAGGTTATACGCGGTCATAACGCACCAAACATCCGATTCCTTGACCACGATTTCAAAGGCCTTTAAGTAAATCTCTCGCAAAGCCCGTTCGCTGACCCGGGAATCACTAAGGCAGCGATTGGTTTCCTTATTGTTCACGCAGAAATGCTTGACGCAGGCTGAAATACTCTGAGATTGCACACCCCGGATCATGGCTGCCGCCAGCTTGCCGCTAATATAGGGATCTTCTGAATAATATTCAAAGTTTCTGCCGCAAAGGGGACTTCTGTGAATATTGATGGCAGGTGCCAGCCACATGCCCATGTTATTTTCCTTCACCTCTTTGGCTGCCGCAACACCCACCTGATAGACCAATTCCGTATCCCAGGTACAGGCCAAAGCTGTGGCCACCGGCCATGCGGTGGTGCAGATGCCACGCTCCGGCCAGAATCGCAGACCGGCAGGGCCATCAGCGGTCATAACCGCCGGAATCCCAATATAATCCAAACCGCCGATACCGCTGGTATCTGCCGGACCTCTGTTGGGAGAACCGCCCAACAGCGTAATCATTTCCTCGGTGGTCAGCTGCTCCATAAAGGCATCCATGGTAACCTCACCGGATGCCACCTTTTCAAAGGAAATGCGCCCCGCCGGCATCTCGGTACCTGCCATATTGGGCAAAATATGCTCTTTGGACCACTTCGGTTTCTCCGGCCAATGGGCAGTATTATACAGCGCAGGATAATCACAAGTCTTCAAATCTTCATAGCTGCCATCTGCATGGAGACGGCGCGGTAATTTTCTGGGCTGACAGCGATTCACTGTCTGGAAAACCACCTGTTCCCGGGTCTGGGTAAAATCATAGGCCTTCTGCAAATTACGAACGCTGTTGCCCACATAGATCTCATACTGAGCTGCAGGAAGCACCCAAGCCGCTTTGGTTTCGTCATAGAAAGCCAGTTCCTGTTTATTGACTACCAATTGCAGAATCTGGCACGCCCCGGGTGTCAACAGCTTGGTCTTTTGGAAGCCACGCAACTGGTATTTGGGAAGCTCCAAATCACCGCCCAAGGCAGAAGAATATAGCTGCACCACCTCTTTACCGGGCATCGTTCCGGTATTGGTCACGGTCACAGTGACCGTAATGGTGTCTCCATTATCTTCGGCTGCCATCTCCTCCATGGAGAAGGTGGTATAGCTCAAGCCAAAGCCAAAGGGATAATTGACCTTTTGGGCTGCACCGGGAATGGTTTCAAAATAGCGGTAACCCACGAAAATATCGTCGGTATAGCACACATAATCTTCCGATTCATTAAAATTATAGGACGAGGGGTAATCGTCAAAGCTACCGGCAAAGGTATCCGTCAGCTTACCGGAGGGGTTCACATCACCGCAGAGCACATCCGCCTCTGCCAAGCCGCCCTCCTGGCCGCCCTGCCATGCCAGCAGAACCGCCTGGATCTTAGGATTACTGACAAACCAGGAGGTATCTACCATGCCGCCCACATTGAGTACTACCACGATTCTTTGGAATGCACCGCATACATCCTCGATCATTTTCTGTTCTGCCAAGGACAGATAGAAATTGCCGTCATTAGGCTCTCCGGTGCGGTCGCCGCCCTCGCTGGACCAACGGCAAATGCTGATAATGGCAGTATCGCATTGGTTTGCCGCCTCTTGCAACAGCTGCCCGGGGATCTCCGGCTCTACGGTCTTACCCGGTTGGGTTTTGGCTGCGTACTGCTCCTTCACATTCTCCCGGTAGAACTCATGCAAAGGCAAGAATGTCGTCAATTTTCCCTCTGCTTGTTTTTCTTCCATGCCATCGCAGAGATTGCGGACATAGGCAACTGTCACATCACCGCTGCCGCCACCGCCTTTTACATAGTCGGCACTGCCCTTACCAAACAGCGCCACTTTGCTTCCCTTCGCCAAAGGCAAGGTATGGTTTTCGTTTTTCAGAAGCACCATGCCCTCCGATGCAATTTGCCGAGACAGTGCAATATGCTCCCTGGAGCCGGTTACGATTCTGCCGTCCTCACCCAAGGGGATCAAAGGCATAAATTTATATCTTTGCCACTTGCTCATTTCGTTTTCTCCAAGCATCCGTCTTATGTCATTGTCACCTTGCCAAGCTTGCCGTCCGTAATAGGCAGCTTGTCGATACACAGGCGACGGTGGTTATAGTCTTCTTCACCGGGCGTTCTTCTGTGGTATGCCGTATAGTATTCGCCTTGCCATAAAAATGCGGAATTGTGTCCCGGTGCATCTGCGAGTTCTGCTGTCCGCAGTACATCCCCATAATAAGAAAACGGGCCTAAGGGAGATTCCGAAACAGCCGCCCGTACACAGTAGTTATCCTCGATCCAAGAACCACCGGAGTACATCAGGTGATATTTTCCATCTATCTTCATAACAAAAGGTGCTTCTGTATATTCGCTGGGTGTGATCTCCCGAAATAGATCCTGGCTGTCAGCAGACAGTGGTTCAAAGCCATTCATTTGTCCATTCATTTTGCATACGACCATGTGACCCCAACCACCATAGTACAGATAAATACTGCCGTCATCATCCTTAAAAAGATGGGCATCGATGGGCTGTGCCCCAAAGCGGATGGCATTTACCAAGGGTCTGCCATCGGCAAACACATTACAGAAAGGACCGTAGGGTGTGTCGCACGCACCCAGGTACAATCCACCGATCTCCTCTTCAGAATGAATGTCATTTGCGGCAAAAATGATGTAATATTTGTTGTCTTGTTCAATAACTGTTGGCGCCCAGATGGCAAAGTTTGCCCCTTGATAGGTATCCATCTGCAAAATATTGCGAATGGTGCGGTAATCGCAAAGATCCTCTGTCACCACTAAATCTAAATTCTTTTGCTCCTCAAAGGGCAAGGAATTGGTAACATACATAAAAAGCTTGTTATCGTACACTCTGGACTCAGGATCTGCGTACCAGTTCATAGAAATGGGATTCATCAGCATATCTCCTCCGTTAAGGTCAGCAGCTCACACAGGGCATCACGGATGGCAGACCATTCTCTGCGGTTGTGCATCATCTGGATCAGCTTACCCCGGGGCGTACCTTCCTTCCAACGGACAATACCCATGAGCTTATCTTTATCGCTGATCTGAGCAAATTGGATCATATTCTTGGCACGCTCCTGCACATCGCAGTTGTCGTGAATCATCACATCGCCGCTGACCGTCACGCAGATTTCCGTAGAAACCTCTGCGGAAACATAAATTTCCGTAGTGTTATTTGCATCATCGCGTTTCACCGTTGCACCGGGAATATTAACAGAAGTTTCTGCATCCTTGTGGAAACCACGGAGGCTAATTTTCCAATTGCGCTTTTGGGGAATCAAGGACAGATCGCCCTGGGCAGGAGAAATGGTAAATACTGCCTTTTTGCCCCATTGCAGCTGCATTTTTGTTTCCGCAAATGCGCCCTTTTCATAGTCACTATACTCTCCGGCATCCTCATAGAGGGTAAAACATCCATCCGCACCGGGGAACACCACGACTTCCATATTTTCGCAGTTAGTCAGACGA
Source organism: Oscillospiraceae bacterium (assembly GCA_017549125.1). Taxonomy (GTDB): domain Bacteria; phylum Bacillota; class Clostridia; order Oscillospirales; family Oscillospiraceae; genus Faecousia. Next base: position 45,938 of record JAFYVL010000050.1, read on the forward strand.
TTATCCTGCTTGGCATACTGCGCCATGGGCACAATGGCACCGGCCTTTGCCAGCACAGGCATTTCTCCCAAATAACGGTGCAGATTCAGTTTTCTGCCACGCTGGGAGAAATAGTGCAGACCGCTAAAGAAGTCAAACCAATCTCCCTTGGGAAGCCATGCAGTTACCCTACCCATTTGGGTGGTGGGTTCTTGGGGTGTGGTAATGGGCGCAACCATCAATTCGCTACCGAACCAGAACTGGTTGGGTACTTGGTAAGCATCCTGGCACTTAGGATGGCTGTAATACATCGGCTGTACCAAAGGCAATAATTCCTTATGGGTCTTGTAATTCATCGTATACAAGTAAGGGAAGAAGGCATGGCGCAGACGCAGCCACTTCTTCATAATGCCCTGGGCAGGCTCTAAATAGCACCAGGGTTCTTTGCTCATGAACTCGCTGTCGGTACTATGCAAGCGGTTAATGGGCGAGAACACACCCAACTGCAACCACCGTACCTGCATGTCATCATCCCGATAGCCGGGCTGATGACCGCCAATATCATGACTCCATGCGGTGTAGCCAATGTTGGTAGAGGTTGCCGTGAAATAGGGTTGGAAATCCAAGGACTCCCAGGTAACATAGGTATCCCCGGAGAAGCCCACAGGATACCGCTGGCTGCCGGGACCGGAATATCGGGAGAAGAACATAGGACGCTTTCCGTTCCGGGAAATGTCCAAAATATGCAGATGATTCAGCATCCACAAGGGGTCAAGTCGCTCTCTGGGATCTTGATACTCACCGGGCTGATTGGGCTTGTGAATCCACCAGTAATCGGTTCCCTGCTGCCAATCCATCCACCAAAAATCCACACCATCTGCCTCATAGGGATGATGCAGTACATCAAAGTAATGGGTCATAAATTCCTTGGACAGCACATTGAAAGGAATCCGCTTGCCGCTTTTGGGATCGACACCGCATTTGGCAGCCATTTCCTCATACATATCCTCATGTCGGCACACCCCGGCATGGGGATGCAGGTTCAACGCTGTATGGAGGTTCTGCTCCTTCAGGAAATTCAAGAAGCCCTTATAGTCCGGAAACAGCTCTGTATTCCAGCTATACCCTGTCCAGCCGTTACGGAAATCCCAGAAACCGGCATTGGTAGTATCCTCATCCTTCAGTTCCTCCGGGATTTGAGTGATATGCCAATCCATATCCACAACACTGACAGAGAAAGGCACGTCTTCTTCCCGGAAACGCTTAATTAAGTCTGTATATTCCTGCTGGGTGTAGGCATGATAGCGACTCCACCAGTTGCCCAGAGCATAGGCCGGCAGCATAGGCGGCACACCGGTCAGGCGATACAGATCCTGAACCGCCTGTAAATAGGCGAATCCATAGCCAAAGAAATAGCAATCTGTGGTATTTTCCTTGCGAACACCTACCCAGCCGTCATTTTCCAAAACCAGGGTATCACTATCATCCAGCACAGAAAATCCGTTTCTGGAAACCACACCTCTGCCCAGCTTGCAAGCACCATGCACCTGATCCAGGGTTTTCACCGTGCCGCCCAGATCCTCAAAATCCTCACCGTAATGCCAGCAGGATGCCGGTTCAATTTTCAATTTGATAGAAAGCGTATCTTCTGCAAATGGCGCATTTTCTGCATACTGCAAAATCAGATTTTCTGTTTCCAGTTCCAGCTTTCCATTTTCCTTACGGCATTGGAAGGCGCAGGCAGGAAAATCCCGGTAAAACACCGATTGGCTGGCTCGATCTTCAAAAACACCTGCCGGAGAATACTCCATGCGCAGCAGGCTGGGCGTCAGTACCGTAAATCGATACTTCTCCCCTACGACCATATTCTCTGTCAAGGCCACCGGTCGCACAGACCAGACAAAACGATTGGTATGCATTTGAATACCTCCAACGATTATTTTTCCTTCATAATGGCAATCACGGCATCCATATCCTTTGTAGATACGCCGTTTTCCGCCAGATAATTGTATATTTTCTCACTCAAGTTATCCCCCTTTGCGTTCTCAAGCAAAGGGATATAGTCATTTAAAATAGCATCTGTGGAACGACTACCACCAATAGTACCAAAGTTTGAATAGATATAGTCCAGTAGCAGATGCTTGCTAATATTTACGCTGTCGCCGTCAATGGGCCGTGTGCCGGAGGCCGTCCAACTGAGGGACACCGGGATGGGGCGGCTGGCTTCCATCGTACCCTGGGCATACATGGCAATATAGTCATAGTTGTTATTCTTTTTGGCTTCTGCCAGAAAATCATTTTGTTGCTGGGTATGTAGCTCCACCCGGCTTCCCAAATCCGGCAATTCGAATGCAACACCTTCTACCGTTCCGCAGTACCCGGAACTGTTTCCCTCGGGCTTCGTCTGCTGACAGGCGGTCATGGACACAACGAGTATCACCGTCAAAAATATCCCTATGATTCTTTTTCTCATTACGCACGCCTCCAATCCACAACCGATGAAATAAAATACATTACTATAACTATATTTCACTTATAAAATTTCGTCAAGACGCAAGCAAAAAGAATAAGTAAATTTGCAAAAAAAGACAACTAAATTCAGCCAAACAAGATCCGGCCCCACAGCCTCCTGGGCGTCCTGTGGGCGACCAGGGCGACGGAAATGGGTAGAAATGGTTGCAAACAGATGCAAATGGCGTAAAGAGAACAAAAATCCCCTGTGTTTCCGTTTTGTTGGAAACACAGGGGATTTAGCCGTTTTAGCGACAAAAGGGACGGGAAACCCGTCCCCTACAACAAAAAAAGAGACAGCCTTGCAGCTGTCTCTTTGGTGCGCGAGGCGGGACTTGAAGGCTTCTCACGGCCTCCGACCTTCGATCCATCGACTAACCAGGCCCGGTACTCACTTCCATTTTACCGACCTCTAGCCGACGTATTCATGTCGCAACATTTGCAATTTGCATCCCTCGTCTGACCACCAGAAGCATCGGCATTGCGACCATCTCTCGCATGTGGAAAAACACACCTCTTTCGCCGCTCTTATTTTTCCATTAAATCTTCGATGGTACATCCCAGAACCTTGGCTATAGTTTAGACCAAACCGTGTATGAGATTTATTCGCTAACCCATGAAGAAATTGAAATAATAGAAAGCTGAGATAGAGGGCTTGTGCTTTGCAAGCCCTCTATTTTTTTGAATATTTTTTGAGGTGCTGTATATAGTGAAAGAGAAGCAAGCCCGTGAGGGCTTGTAACGAAGTTTCGTAAAAACTTTTTCACTCTTTAGCTCTTTCAAAAAATTTAACCAAAGTAACTTTCCTGTCAAGAGTTACGCAGGCATGCTTTATTAAATCGTCTTTCAGAGTTGTTACTTTGGGATGCTGCCCGGGTTCTACCATCAATACTGTAATCTCTTTTGTGTTCATATCATAACCTCCAAAATAGTAATCGCCGGGTGGCATTACTACCACCCGGCTAAGGTTATGATATATATGCAGAAATGTTTTTGTTGCGATTTAGTCCAATCTCAGGATAAATTCCAAGAGGCGAAGCACATTTATTTTCAGATCGTCCAGGGTGACCAGACCCAGTTCCAGCGCATTTTTCTGCCAACTGGTGTACGGTCAAGCCAGTCACTTCCTGGGGAGAATCTATAACATAGGTCGCAATTTTTCGCTCCGCACTTGTTAAATTACAAAACAATCTCTTGATCTGTTGCGTGATCATTACTACCACCTCTTACACACTTACTAAAAAACCTTTCGCACAATTTTCTATTTTTATATTAACATCCTCATATCAAAATTGCAAGATAAAAGCTTGTCAAATACTTACAAGCATAGCCTCCAAAATAGTAATAGCCAGAGGGCATTGCTGCCATCTGGCTATGATTAGATATATATGGAATTACTTAAAAACTGCTGTATTTTCCGTAAGAATGTTACACTTCGGGATAAATGTTGGTCAGCTTCCAACCGGAAACCGTATCCATATACTGGTCGCACAAGGTCTTAACTGCAGTTTGCTGGATCTGGTCGTAAGATGCCCAGTTTTCATTTACCATCTGCAGAGCAGCCTTCATGGTAGTGCCGTAATCTTCAGAAGTAACCGTCTCTTCGTTATGGAAGGTCACGAAGGCATTGCCATAGATGGTCATTTCACCGCCGTTGTTCTTCAGAATGTTTCTCAGACGCAGGGTGGCTGCGGTCTTGCCGTCGACGGTTCTAGTGAGCACTTGATCGGCATTGACCCACAGGTTAAAGCCAATCGTTTTCACTTGTGCCTTGACCACATCGTCACCCACCAGTTCTGCCTTGTAGCCCAGGGCATCGTTGTTGGGATCCAAAGAAATATGGGTCAGGCCCACAGTGTAACGGTGCGAGGTGTATACGCCTTCATTTTCCACAACCAGGTAACGGTTGCCGTTTGCATCTACCAGACTGGACACCTCACCGCCGACAGTACCGGTGAAAGAGCCGGTCTGGGTGGTGAAGTCATCGTTGGCAGAGTCAATAAGCTTCAGATTACCGGGGATATTCAGAGCCATTTCCCGACCCTTCAGATCCAGAATGATGGTTTGCGTTGCATCGCAGTTGGCGATTGCCTCCTCGGTGGTCTGATAATCGTAGACACCGGTCTCGGTTTCCACGGAAGCAGCAATAGCAGGACGCAGCCACAGGCTCACATTGCCCTCAGCATCGATCTCACGGGTGATCACGCAGGCCAGGGTGCTGTCCTCGGACAGACGGAAGGCGTCCTTGATCCAGGTCTGCTCTGCGGTAACATCTGCAATCTTTCTGTCGGTACTGGATGCATCAAAGATCTCCACATCTGCGCCTTCAATCAAACCGGTAGCGTCAACTACGGTGTTGTTAAACAAATACAGGCTTCTTTCGCCAACCGCATTGGACTTGATCCAGGGAGAACCACCCAGGACCAGCTTACCGCCGTTGACCATCAAGCCACCACGGATCACGGACTCGTTGACCACATATTCGTCTTTATCGTTAACGGAATCGGTCACTGCAACTGTGCCGCTGCCGGCGCAGTAAATATTACGCTCACCGGTTTTGGTGATGGTGGAACCGCCATAGATCTTGGCTTCACCCAAAACATCCAGCTGACCTGCATTGTAGATATTACCGGTCTGCTGACCAGCGGGCAGGTCCTTACCGTTACGAACAATGGAACGACCTTTCAGGGTAAAGGATGCATTGGCTGCAACATAGATGTTACCACCGTCCACAGTCGTATTCGCGGAGCCACCACCGGCAATCAGGGCATCGCCCTGGGCATTGCCATGACCGGCTGCTACATACACATTACCACCATTGCCGGTAGCCTGGCCGTTTACGATCTGGCAGCCGGTATCGTGCGTAGCATCAACAGTACCGCCAAAATAGACATTGCCGTTATTCAGATAGACATTACCACCGTTGACAGCCTCGCCCCACTGGAGCTTGGACTGATCGTATACGGTCAGCTTGCCGTTGCCGTTTTCGCCGGTCACATACACATTACCGCCATCATTGGTAGCAGTGCCGTAGCCGATCTTGGATTCCTTCTGAAGCAACAGCTCTGCATCGTTGACAAATACGTTGCCGCCACGATCTGTAGCTACAGCGCCTGCTGCGTTACCCTCCAGATCATAGCCAATGGTGCTGCGCACCAGGTTCAAACGACGAGCCGTATATACGCTACCACCGCTGGCAGCAGTACCGTTATAGATCTTCGTGCCACTAAAGCCAGCCAATTCCATCTTGCCTTCTGCATTGGCAGCAGCAGTGCCCAGCCACACATTACCGCCGTTAGCGGAGGCGGTACCGCTATGAATGATACAATTCTTCACATTCAAGACACCGGTGTGGTTGTTAAATACATAGATGTTACCACCGTTGGTGGCAGAGCCTTCGCTGATGGTCACATCGGTCAAATTGGTGGTGACACCTGCACCAATAAACAGGTTGCCACCATTTTTGCTGGCACCGGTAACAGTACCACCGGTTACAGAACCACCGGTAATGGTCAGACTGCCGGATGCAGCGCAAATCGCGCCACCGTTACCGCCAACGCTGCCGCCAACCACAGCGACATTGTTCAGATTGATAGTACCACCGTTGCTGAAAATGGCACCGCCAACACCGGTCGCTGCGCCACCGGTAATGGTGCAGTCGTAAGCATTCAGCTTACCACCGGAGCTAATCTCCATAGCACCGCCATTGGTAACATTGCCATGACCTTCCAGGCGCTGCACACCCACACCGTACAGATTCAGGGTGCAATTCTTACCAACCAGAATGACACCACCATTGTTAGCACTGCCCAGGGATTGGATCGTGCCGCCTGTGGTTTTGGAGTTGCCCACATTCAGCGTAGAACCGTTACCAACCAGGAAGGCTCGGACATTTTTACCATTCATATTAAAGTCCATGCCGTTCAGGTCGATATTGTACTCGCCTGCCACTGTGCCGGTCAGCTCAAAACCGGAGCTGCGTATGGTAATATAGTCGTTGGCAGTACCGTTATCGAACAGATAATAGTTACCGGGTTCCAATGCGGTTGTACCAATGGGAATTTTGGTCCACTGCAGGATCTCGCCGTCGCAGTCGCCAATATGCACATCGGTACAATTTTCTTTCCAAGTGATTTCACCGTCAGTTAATGCAGTGCTGTACTTATTACCGCATTTGCAATGAAACTGAATGGGTGTGTCGGTGGCAGCCTGTGCCTGGGGTGCGCTTATAGAGAAAACGCACACCAGTAGCGCAAATACTGCCAACAGGGAAAATGCAATTCTTTTCATGTTGGTTCCTCCTGAATAATATGATTACAACTGTCTGTCACAGTTGTGGAATTACTGGGAGATGGTTTCCTCGTAGATAGCCTGGGAATAGAACAGCACCCGATCAAAGCCCAACTCATCCAATTCTTTCAGATAATCCTGCCAGTCACCGTCATCATTGATGTTTTTCTCTCCTGTAATGAAGTCGGTACGGGCTCTGGTAATATAGGATCTGCAGTCATCTCTGGCATAGGGAACCTCTTCCTTATACTCATCAGGCCACACCAGCAGGGGGCAGACGAGCGCTTTATCAGGATTGTGGTTTTCCATCTGCTGGGCATAATTGTTCAACGCCTTATTGAACAGCTCATACTTATGGGTACGAACCTCGGTCTCTTCCTCGGGAACTGCCTGATTGCCCTCACCTTCTGCGTTAAACAGGAATGTAGCTTCCACATTACGCCAATTCTCGCTGCCGATGGTAGTGGCAACGTCGTTATAGACACGGATCACTGCATCGTTGCCCATAATGGAGGTAGAACCCTCGGGGGCATAATCCCAGTTTTCGCCCTGGATACCGTAACGCTGGATGATGGCACTTTCCTCGGTGCACATGGTCATCAACAGTTTCCATGCAGCCTCCACATTCTCACAGTCCTTCGTAATGAAGGTGCTGTAATAATTCTGGTTTTCACTTACAATGGCATTGCCCCACAGAGGCACAGGCTCATAGCTTAGAATACCCGTATGACCTTCCACAAATCCAACAGTCAAATGGGTCACCGCAATGCCGGCGATCTGCACACCACCTTCGGACGGACAGACCATCTGGCGAATTTCCTGAGGTGTTGCGGTCAGAGTCAAGGGGCTCAACAAACCTTCTTTGTAGAGCTTGGCAATATATTTCAGCGCCTCGCGGTAGGCGTCCTCCCGATAGGGACTGTACAGCTTGCCGTTTTCATCCACATTGAAATTGGTAGAAAGATCGGAATAAATAAACATATTGATGATCCAGTTAATGGCATTACCGGACAGGTTACCGGCAGTACCGATCAGAGGGATCTCATCCGGCAGACCATTCTGGTTGGGGTCCTTGTCACGGAAAGCAACCAGCACGTTATACAGAGAATCCGGGTCTGTGGGCATTTCCAGCTGCAAATAGTCCAGCCACTGTTGATTGATCCAGGGGGTATAGCTCATAACGTCAATGGTGGACTGCTGAATCTCAGGGAAAGCATAGATAGCCTCGGAGCCATCGGTGGTGTGCATACGACGCCAAATGTTATCGGCATATTCCTTGTCCAGCTTTTCAAACTGTTCCCACCAAATAGCGGACTTCTCCCGATCATTAAATAAGTCAGCCAGGTCTACAAAAATACCGTCGCTACCATAGCGATTATACAGATCGGAGCCCAGATCAAAGCCCATCATAATATCGGGCAACTCCACATTACCGGCTACCATGGTAGACATCTGAGTCTTATAGTCGCCAGCGCCAGTTGCAAAGAATTGGAATTTGATCTCATAACCGGTTTTTTCTTCCAGCCACTTGGTGTAATGATTGTTGTCGTAGTCAGAAACGCTGGTGTGCTTAGGAATACCGATGGTCAAAGTGACCTTGCCGTTGGCATCTGTGTTGTTGACCTTGCCACCCTCCCCGCCGCAAGCAGACAGCAGGGAGAATGCCATGACAACACACAAAATAAGTGCTAAGATCTTTTTCATTGTTTTCCTCCTTGATTGGAATTGGTAATATTATTCTGCATTCTATGCAGTACTCACAGGGTCGGTTAAAGACAGTTTGCCGGTTTCGGGATCCCAGTAGATCACCTTTGCGGTGTGCTTGCTAATGAATGTATCGGGAATATATGCTTTCAAACCCTCTGCAAACACACCGGGGGTCAGCATCTGCACACCAATCCAGGCAGTATCCTTCAAAGGATACTGCTCAGAAACCTGCAGCAACATGCCGCTTTGATTCAAATAGATCTCCTCCACCTGGGCATTGCCGCCCACGGTAACTACGGAATCGGGCAAAGCAAGGATGCCGTTTCCTTTTTTCGCGCCTGTTCCGGCATAGATCTGTCCACCAAAAATCTGCATACTCTGACCGTTATTGACCCAAACCGCAGCAGCTGCGTTGGTAACATTGCCGCCCTGGATCACACCGCCATATACATTCATGGCGCCCCATGACACATAGGCCACACCGCCATTTTGGGCGCTGCCGCCCCTTAGAATGCCGCCATACAGATTCAGCTGACCCTTCTCACCCTTGTTTCCGCTCACACCCTGAATATAGAACATACCGCCGTTCTTTGTGTGGCGGCCGCCAATGATGGTGCCGCCATCTTTACAGGCTGTCAGATTTAATGTTGCGCCGTTAAGGACGAATGCCCGGTTTGCGCTGGGTGCGGTGATAGTAAATTCGCTCAGACACAGATTCAGCACCGTATCCGCACCGGCAAGGGTGATGGGAGATGTTAAAGTAACACTCTCGGTCAGATAATAATAGTGATTCGCAGTTGCTGTGAAGTTACCTGTAAGTACATCATTGGCAGTCAGTCCTGTCCACTCATATACTGTGCAAGCATGTCCTTCGAATCCGTTACACAGGCAATGACCATGCTCATAAATCACAGGGATTGTCATGCTCAGGGTCTTTGCTTCGGAATCATAGGTCAATGTATGTTCCGTTACCGTGGTGAATTTTGCTGCCACAGCTTCTTCAATGTTTTGGATGAGCACACCGCTGGCAGCAGCGTTGATCACTGTGGTAAAGTCGTCAGCAACAGATCCTACCACCAGCTGTGTGCCATTAAGATAGACAGCTTCCAAAACCACAGAACCATCAATGGTAATGGAGGTCTCCGTATCTGCATACAGACACTCGCCCACCGCCGCCGTACCGGAGGTCAGCTCGCCGCCATACAGATTCAGAGTCTGTCCTTTCTCCACATAAAGCGTACCGCCGTTTTTCGTAGCAGTACCACCGATCAGCTTGCCGCCATACAGGTTCATGGTACCGCCGGTCACGGCAACTGTGCCGCCCTGGATGGCCTGTCCTCCTGTAATGGTGCCGCCATACATATTAAAGGTACTGAGTATTCCGTTGCTTGCGCCCTTGGAGCCCTGAACCAGAATTGCAGCGCCGGTTGCGGCATTTGTAGCCACCACATTGCCGGTTTTACAGCAATCCGTCAGATTCATGGTGCCGCCGGACAGCACAAAGGCTCTTGCAGCGCTGGGAGCAGTAATGGTGTGTCCATTCAGACACAGATTCAGGGTCTTTCCACTACCAACCGCAATATTCTTACTGAGGGTTACATCCTCTTTCAGATAGTAATACGTATCGGCATCGAGGGTGTAACTGCCCTCCAAAATATCTGCCTGGGACAGTCCTATCCATGGCTTTTGTGCGCAGGCATGACCGGCAAAGTCCTTACAAATGCAGTGCATATGTGCAAAGGTATAGCTTAGGGTCTTATCCGCGCTGTTGTATACAACGGAATTATCCTCACCGCAATGGAACATAGCAGACCAGTCCTGCTGGACATTGGAGGCGATTACTCCCATATTGCCAGAGACAATACCGATTTTTGAGCCATTTGCCAGCTCCTCCACGGTCAGCTCCTTGTCGCCCAGATGGATCTGATCCACCTGCACAAGACCCTTTAAGGTGATCTCAGCGCCGGCTGCTGCCATGACACAGCTACCCTTGGAAGCAGAACCGACAAGGATCTGACCGCCGTAAATGTTCAGCTTTTGTCCGGGATTTATATAAATCGTACCGCCAAATCCCTTGGCTGCGCCGCCGGTCAATGTGCCGCCATAAATATTGAATGTACCCAGGTATATCTGCACATTGCCGCCGTGAGCGCCGGCAGATGCTGTAGTAGTACCGCCCACCAATGTGCCTGCGTACAGGTTCAGCTCAGAACCCTCACCGTTATTGCCACCCTTGGAACCCTGCAGCAGAATGTTAGCAGCGTTGCCAGTAGTACCGCCGCAGATTTGTCCTTCCATTGTACAATCTGTTATGTTCAGCACTGCACCGGTCAGCGCAAAGCTGCGGCTGTTAGTGGCCGAGAGTTTCTTGCCGTTCAGACACAGGTCCACATTCTCATACACAAGGATCTGCCCCGGTAGGTTGATATCTTCACCTAAGTAGTAGCTGCCTGCGGCCAAAACATAGTTGTGACCACTGAGTCTTACAGGCCGGGAATCCTGTGTTGCCCCGTCAAAGGAATCCTGAGTCAGCTTTACAAAACCGATTTCTTCCAGATCCCTACTCAACCCATGGGTGTGCTTCATCCGAACGGAAAGCTTACCGTCAGCGTAATACACAATATTATCAGGATTCAGACATCCAAATATAGACGCATCCGTTTCCGTTGCGGCTTCACAGAACACACCGGTCTTTTCCACAATCAGATTCACCCTGGAATTCTTCGAGATGCCATCCAGGCGAATCTTTGCGTCTTTTTGTAGCCTCAAATCAATTGTATAGTTACCTGTAATATTGACATCACCGGACAGGATCAACTCGCCTGCCAGCATATCCAGTCCAAAAAATCCCTTGGATATGTTCGCGCCGTTGATAATGAAAGTCCTGTCAGCTACGGAGGCGGAAACACCGGCCTGTATTGCCGCATTCTCCAGATAGCAATTGCCAGTAATATACAGGTTTTGACCGGTAAGCACAGCCGCTCCGTCCTTTATGCTGCCACCAAACATACGGAATGTGCCGGTGGGCATGACTGCAATGTTGCCGCCCTTCTTGGTAGCGCTGCCGCCATAGACATTTACATTGTACATACTGAGCCAGCCACTGACGGAAATAGCACCACCGTTTTCCGCAGTCAGGCCCGTAGCATCAATATCTATGTTGTAAAGATTAACCGTAACATTGGACTGTGCGATTTGGATCAAGCCGCCGGATTCATTGATCGTACCGACTCCGACAATTTTTCCTCGGGTCTTATGATCGCAAATGCTGAGGGTTGATTTATTCTTTACCGCAAAGGCGCGGCCATTGGCTCTAATGGTATGGCCATCCAACCGCAAATGCACTTCAACACCGTCCAGTAACCAACCGCCGGCAGGCGCGGTCACATTCTTGGTCAGGTAATAATAGCCGCTGGTCAGCTTGCCGGTGCCGTCCCATTTCTGCCAAACAGCTCCGGAACTGCAGGGGCATTTCTCCTGATTGGTATTGAAGGTTTTCTTTCGGCCGCCACAGACGTATACGATCACAACCTGATCCTGTTCATTGACCAGAGTGACGATATAATCACCCTCGCGCAGAGTGGTGATCTCACCTGGCGATTTTTCATATACACCGCTGACGTTATAGATCTTGCAGCCGGAAGCAAGCTTAAAGGTATAAGCTTTTCCGTTATTGTCTATGGTGATCTTTCTGCCGTCGATTTGGGTAATCCCCTTCCAGCTGACATCCGGCTTCACACCGGGATAGTCAGTCAGCTTTTCGGGTGCCAGAACATCCAGAATCACATCTCCGGAAAGCTTCAAGCCACGGACTCTTGTGCGCACCAGATCTACCTTGGTAGCAATTTCCTTGTCTGCCGTTTTCAGCCAGACGATCTTTCCGTTGCATACCATTTCAAAATAGTAATATCCGTCATCCGCGGGTTTCCGAGTCGTTTCCTTCTTGTCATTATCGTACATCCGGGTCATGTTCCAGTAAATTTCACCGTCATAGGTGGTGGAGGTCACGAAAATATACCGGACAAATCCGTCGATATCTGTAAATCCGTAGATCGTATCGCCTTCACGGATATAACTCGGCTCACCAACTGTGATACTGCTGGTGGAAACATTGTACACAACGCAATCATCCGCCATCATAGCCGAAGCTGTATCGTTGGTTTTCTGAATTGTAAGCTTCTTGCCATCTATGCTGATAAGCTCATTAAACGCGCCAAACAAGCTGCCACCATATCTGTTCGTGGCATCCTGAATGCCCACGATCTCGTCGCCATCCAGCGCAACGCACCAGCAGACATAGCTATCCAGCTTATTCACCAGCTCTGCGTCATCACATTTTGCGGTGATCTGTTTGCCGTTTCCTGCCAGCTTGATATAGTACCAGCCGTCGGCAGCAGGCTTTCTGTCCGTGGTCCAGGTGGTACGATTCCAAACCTGGTTGCGCTCAACCACCCAATAAATATCATCTGTGGTGAGCCGATTGGTGATAAACACGATGCACACCTGATCCCGGCGGTCCTTCAAAACCGTGACCCGGTCACCCAGCTGAACACCATCTGCAGGTGCGCCAATAAACCGTCCGTTTCCGCTCACATCAAAAAACTTACAGTCCTTGCTGATGCTGGAGGTGTAGCTGTTGGTGTTCAGAGCGGTGGTCATCTGATCACCATTGAGTGCCGTAACAATATAGCGGTTACACAGCAAGCCACCACCGCAAACCGCATTGCCGGCATTGAGAACCTCAATGATATAACCCTCTTCGTCAAATACAAGACCCATATTCTGGGATGCATGCTTGTCAATCAGGTTCGCAACATCCTGGCTCTTGGTTTTCAGCGTTTGGATCTCTCCGTTTACTGCAAACTCATAATTAAAGTTACCGAGAGAGTCCCGCTGTCGGGTAGTACACTGACCGTCGCTATCCCACATACGAGTAATATTCCAGTACACATCTCCGGGAGGTACAAAGGGGAATACATAAACCTGGGAAATACTGCCCTTGCGATCCCGGATCATAAGAACCTGGTCACCCTCTGAAATCGCGGTGGGCAATCCCACCATGGGCTCAAAGTCGCCCACCATCCAGATACCTGCATCCTCACTGATCTCAAAGGTCACATCCATACCCTTGTATTTGGAGGATGTATTACAAACCACAGTATTTCCATTTATGGAAACCACAACAAACTTGTCTGCGGCAATGCCACCTGTAAATTCATCCAAATACAAAATACCATCAACAATGCCGTTTTCGTCAAAGGTAAGGCCCATGACCTCCTCAAAGTCTATGCGGTTAACCAGCGCAGGATCGGAAACCAAAACCTCCTTCTGCTCACCTTCCACCGCCATATTGATTCGGTAGTAGCCGTCAGAATCCGGAATACGGCTGGATACACCGTGGTAACCCTGGGATACATAACGGCCACGCTCCACATTCCAGTAGATTTTGGATTCATAAGCTTCTGCTTTTGACTTTTCATTGTCCAAAGACAAAACAAGGGTAAGAATCAAGGCAGCAAGTACAATCAGCACAACAGGCAGGAGGACCCATAGCAATTTTTTACTTTTCTGCTGTTTTTTCATATGTCCTCCTTAGTTGGCTTCTTTTAGATCTTTCAGAGAGTTTAACAATGTTTCCACGATCTCCTCACCGGTTCCTGCTACGAATTTGCAGATATCTACTTCATAGCTTCCAGTTTCAAAGGTGGACTTGTCAGGCATATATCCAAGATGATTGCCGGTATAGCCCATAACCAGAGTATGGGCATAGGGAGAACCCTCCTCCAGCATGATACCCAATGTGTCATACAGCTCAAAGGGTGCTGTCACAATGGCAAGGTCTTCACCGATGGTAATGGCGTTGAGTTCGATTTCCTCAGTGGGACCCAATTTGGCACGGCTGGCAATGGCATTGGCATGGAAGGGAGAATAAATGCCATATTTATAGGCAATTTCCAAAGCTTCGTCCAGATTGCGGTTGGTGTTCCAAGCAGCGCTTACCTCCTTGGCACGAGCCACCATATTATCCATCTCATGGTTGATCTTGCCGTCCTGGATCACCTGTTTTATCTTTACACTGCCCGGATCCAATGGGGTGGCACTGTCCAGCGCCTGCTGGATGTGCTCCATCATAAATTTGGCATACTCGGCGCATTCGTCCGTTCTGGCTTCATTGGAGATTTTTGAGTAGGTATTGATATTGCCGCTGGCGCCCTGCAAAAACATGAATTCCGCATCCATGGTCAGAGCGACCGCCTCCCGCATTGCCCCCACGTAGTCAGCAGAGACCGCAAAGGTCTTGGAACTGTTGTCCAGATGGGGGTGCGCCCGGTAATTGGTCAGAAGAATGTCCTTTTCATCCTGGCGGGTGATCTTTACTATATGTAAAGTAGGGTCTGCCTCGGATAAATGCTGGGTGGTGGCATCTGCTGAATATTCATAGCCGTGATTATCGCCCCAATATACCGTACTGCCATCTTCCAGAACATTCGTATAGTTTCTCACAAAATTCAGACGGTCAGTTTTCGCAGAACCGTAATAAAGTTGCGCAGGCTTTCTATTATTCATAGCTTCAAGAGCAGCCCCGCTTAGATTATCCACCATTTCTCCCAGGTAAGTCACCAATGCCTCTACTCCGGTCTGTGCGGAGTCCGGTGCAGCATGGGTATGGGATGCGCCCACATAGATCTGGGATTCGGGTATGCCGGTCTGTTGACTGATGCGCATACGAAGAGGCACCAAATACTGATCCGTTACGGTACACATATCCGTTTCGATCAGAATCACAGTTTCACCGTTTTCACCGGTGATAGCCATTACCGTACCCTTGAGAGGGTATTCCACATCGTTGGAAAAACGGTGCAAGGTAGAGCCGTAGCCCTGCAGAGGCACGGATTCTCGGGGGGTGATGTCCACCATGCAGTAGCCGATATTCAACTGTCCTTCCACATAGCTGCTTTGCTGAGGCTGCGTTTCCTCAGTATTGCCGCCACACGCGCAAACGCCGAGCATCAGCGCCGCCAATATGCCAATGGCAATCAGTTTTTTCATATTGCGCTCTCCTATCATTTTAATCATCCAGCATTCCGTTGACAGCATTTATGCCAAAAGAACGAAGGATCGATACAGGCCTGTTAAGATCCTGCGCCAGAACTTTTACATCCGGCAGAGTATTGGGCAGATCCAGTGCATCATACTTGCCGTCAGCAAAATTATGATAACCTAAGACCTTGACCTTGGTGATGCCGGGAAGCTTCGCCAGAAACTTGCCAATAGCTTCACACTCACCATCATTCCAGCCGGGCACATAGGGGTAACGGATCTCCACCCTGTGACCATTTTGACATAAGTAACGAAGATTCTCCAAAATTTGTTCATTGTCTCGTCCGGTACAATGTTTGTGTACCAGAGGATCTATAGCTTTGATGTCATATAAAAAAGTATCTGCGTATGGAGCAATTTTTCGGAAGATATCCTGCTTCACAGCGCCGCAGGTATCTATATCCACGCTGATCCCTTCTTCATAAAGGGCTTTGGCAAGCGCCACTGCAAATTCCGGCTGCGCCAGACATTCGCCACCGGAGAGGGTAACACCGCCATTGCTATTTTGAAAAAAGGCTTTATCCTGAAGCAGTTTTTTCACCAAAGCATCCAGCTGCCACCGGATTCCGTAAGCCTGTCTGGCATCACCGGGGCAGTATTCGGTACAATCCATACAGCCGTCACAAAGGATTCTGTTTGTGACAGGCTTACCGTTTTCCATGGTGATGGCATTGCGCTTGCAGCTGGTTACACAGCTGCCACACCCCATACACTTTTCTTTATAAAAGCCAATCTCTGGCTTAAAGCCGATTCCTTCCGGATTGTGACACCAAACGCATTTTAGCGGACATCCCTTAAAAAACACAGTTGTCCGCAATCCGTTACCGTCATGGACGGCACTTCGCTTGATACCGGCAATAATTCCTTCCATAGCTTAACCTCTCGCCGATCATCTCACCAACAACTCGGAGCGTCGGATAAACTCATCCTGAGATTTTCTGGACAGGTGTGTAAACAATACATTCCAGCCGCACATACGCACCTGCAGGTTGGGATACTTCTCAGGGTATTCCTGGGCATCCCGCAGGGTAACCGTATCCAATATATTGTAGTGAACCGTCTGACCGCCTGCCTGCATGAAGGTATCCAAGGTAGCCATCAGCACATTGGTACCGTTTTCACCGCGGACGGCAAAAGAATGCAGGTCAATATCCAACACAGAGCCATTTACCGCATCCACACCGTCCAAAGAGGCGACGGACAAAATGTGTCCCGTAGGGCCTTCCTTATCCCTACCAAAGGTGCAGCTGGTATTCTGGGACAGGGTTTCGCCCTTGTAACGACCGTCGGCGCTTGCGGCAGTATGGACGCCCCAATCGCTGCGCCAGTTGATAGAGAACAGACCCAGGCGGTACACACCGCCCTTGGCGTTGGGCTGATTGTTGATGAAGTCCGACAGATGCTTCACAATATCCTGGGCCAAAGCATCTACTTCCGGATTGGCCGTGCCGAATTTCGGCAGCTTATGACGGGCAATTCCGCGCAGAATTTCCTGTCCCTCCCAGTTGTTATCCAGTATTTCCACAAACTCCTGCAAGCTCAGGCGATGATCCTCATAAACCAACTTACGGATGGCATACAAAGAATCCACCACGGTGCCCAATCCAATGGCATTGACAGAAGTGTTGTTATACCGGGCGGCAAAATCCGCATAGGCATCGCCGCCGTTTTCCACGCAGCTGGATAAACAGGCAGAAAAGAACGGTGACGCATGCACCATGGGATAGTATTTTTCATAATGGTTCGTCATGACCATGGACTGGTCAGCAAAATGCTTTACATTGGCAAGGAATGCTGTGTACAAGGCATCAAAGCTATCAAAATCTGTGGGCACTTCATGACCCAGCATCTGCTCACTCATGCCATCCTTGCCGCCATGCAGTGTGACCTCCAATGCCTTTGGCAAGCTCATACGCGATGCACAGCTGCAAGGCACTTCTTCCTGTGCGCTGGCCTCATAGCAGCCCACAATCGCATAGCCGGCAGCATCCTCCCGGCTTACCCCCAGCTTTACCAATCCGTCCACCATCAGCTGATTGTTGATAAACACCAAGCTGTTGCCGCCGGATTTGACGCATTGCATGCAGGTGTGCAGGAAATCCCGGGGCATATCCGGGTTGCACAGAATGTGCAGCTTGGTATTGGGCAGTTTGGTTGCCGCATAGGCATCCAGCAGAATATAGGACATGGCATTGACCTGGCTCTTGCCGCTGTCATCTGTGCCTGCAATGGCAAAGGGCAAGTTGGCGTTGGCCTTGATTGCGTCAATTTCCATCATGTACAAACGGGTCAATTCCTTCACGCAGTCCAAATCCGTTTCTTTTTCATAAAACGGGAGGGCCAGCTGATCCAGCCGTCCCATGGTGCGAATATCCGTGGCATCAAAGAATTGCTGCAGAGTATAAAATACCAGGGTCATCTGGTAGCACTCAAATAAATTTGAGGGCGGATTCTCTGCCAAGTTGCGGATTCCCTGTGCCATGGCAGCCTTGCCTGCCTTTTCCGCTTCTTCTGCAGCCCGGTGCATGAAACGCAGAGCCGCATCAAATACCAGTATTTCTCCTTCTACAAAATCCGGATTTCTGGCTTCGCCTGTCCGATCCAAAATTCGCTGCTTCAGCCCCTTCAGGCCCAATTGCATAATATTGTTCCACACAGGAGCTGTGTGACCAAAGTCACAGGAACCGTAAATGGCAAAATGGCTGCGACCATCCCGCAATTGCTGAGGGGTGGCGGGAACAATATGCTGGCGTACCCGTTTTGTGATCAAGTGTCGCAAAACCCGCTCGTCCTGCTCTGCATTGGTTTTAACAAAATAGGTGGATTCCTCAGGAACTGTTATCTCACAATGATCCAACAGAAATGCAATGATCTTAGCATCTGTCAAAAATACATTCTCTTTATTTTCTGCCTCGGCATCGATCCGAAGAGCATTCTCTAAAAGCATCTCATATGTCATAAGCCTTCTCCTCCTATACTTTTTACTCAATAATAAACAACTGCAGCTGGTCTGTAAATCCACAAATCATATGTTTTATACAATTCGAAATTGAGTTATATGATTTTCATTGCATATTGTGAACAATCGTGTTATACTTTCATTACATTATTTGTGCATTTCCTACCATTTAGGAGGGATTGACATGTCAGATATTACCAAAAAGCAATTATATATTACGCAACTAAGTAGAGTGGTAGAGACCCATCTTACCAGACGATACATTCCCATGGACAAACCCCACAACCGGGATACCTTTTTATATATCCTGTCCGGCACTTGCATTTTCACCATAGATAACGGAGATGTTTTTCAGATCCAAGCCGGTGATATGGTATACCTTGCTAAAAATCAGGACTATTCCCTGGAGGTCACCAGTGAGGATTATCGATATATCGTATGCGATTTTCATTTCCGTGCCCAAAAAAACAATCATGCTCTGCACATACGCACCAACAATCCTGCACAGTATGAGCGGCTGTTCCGCAAGCTGTTGAAGGTGTTTTCTATCACTGCACCGGACAGACGAATCAGAAGTATGGCTTTGCTTTACGAGATATACAGCCTGATGATTCAAAATAACCAGGATATGTATGTACCCGGGTCATCCAGAGTTCGGATTGAAAATGCCCGGGCATATATTCAGGAAAATATCTCAGATCCTAACTTGAGTGTGGCAGAGCTGGCAAAGACGGCACAAATGAGTGAAGTGCATTTCAGAAAGCTGTTTTCAAATCTTTACAACTGCACCCCCTCCAAGTATATCCTGCAGCACCGTGTCAGCTATTCGCAAAAGCTTATGGCTCTAAACGAGCTACAGCTGGAGGATATTGCTCTGCAGTCCGGCTTCTCCTCTCTGCCCCATTTCTGCCGTGTGTTCAAAAATGTGACAGGGACGACTCCGGCTGTGTTTCGGCGTGATTTGCCCGTAGAATAAGCCCGGCACACCCATTGTGAAATCAGCGTGCGACCGTTCGCAAATACAGGAAAACCATTTCAATGTTTAAGGAGAATACCATGAAGATCATAAAGTCTATCCCCGCAGATCATCTGTATTATCAAGAAACAAACGTGCAACCCGGAGATATCAAACCGACCCGGGAGCGCGGCGTGATCAACATTTACCCCGAGATCCGTTATCAGCAGATCATGGGTATCGGCGGTGCTTTTACCGAGTCTGCCGCATACAACTATTCTTTGCTTTCCCCTGCGCAACGGCAGGATTTTATGGAAAAGCACTTCAGCAAGGAAAAAGGCCTGGGCTACAACTTTGGTCGTTGCCATATAAACTCCTGCGACTTTTCCCTGGATATTTACACCTATGTTCAGGAGGGCGATCCGGATCTGTCCAGCTTCAGCCTGGAACGGGATCGCAAGTATGTGATTCCCTTCATCAAGGATGCCCTAAAATATACCGGTCAGGATTTAATGCTCTTCGCCTCTCCCTGGTCGCCCCCTGCCTATATGAAGGACAACAACAGTATGGTCGAAGGCGGCTGTCTGAAAGAGGAATATAAGTCCCTATGGGCAAAATATTATGCCCGTTACATCCAGGAAATGGAAAAAGAGGGTATCAGAATCTCTGCCGTTTCCGTCCAGAACGAACCCAGAGCCATTCAGCCCTGGGAAAGCTGCGGCTATAGTGCCCAGCAAGAGGCAGAGTTTATTGAAAAGTATTTAGCCCCTACTCTGGATGCAGAGGGATTATCCCATATCAAGATCATCATTTGGGATCATAACAAAGAGCGTGTCTACGAACGCGCCAGAGACACCCTTTCCAATCCTGCCGTGAACCAGCGGGTGTGGGCCGTGGGTCACCATTGGTATTCCGGTGACCATTTTGAGGGTCTGCGTCTTGTGCATGAGCAGTTCAATAAGGTGCTGATCAGCTCCGAGATCTGCGGTCTCATCTACGAAGACCCCATTACGCTGGCAGAAAAATATGGTAAGGAGATCTGTGAGGATTTGAATAATTTCACATCCTATTTCTGCGATTGGAATTTGCTGCTGGATGAAGAAGGCGGTCCGTTCCATAATCGTACCCGCAAACCCAAGCCCGGTCAAAAGATCTTCGAGGATAAATCCAAGGGCTGCCACGCACCTGTACTGTATAACAAGCAGACCGGTGAGCTGATCTATACGCCCATTTATTATTATATCGGTCATTTCTCCCGCTATATTCAAAAAGGTGCTTATCGTGTGGCTACTACCAAGCACGACCATCAGCTGTATACCTGTGCCTTCCAGAATCCGGACGGTTCGTTGGTGTTGGTAGTGATGAATCCTACGGATGCGCCCATGGGTGCAAACATTCGCCACAAGGACACGATTACAGGCACCACACTTCCTCCCCACAGCATCACAACAGCTATCCTCTAAAACACATTGCAATTTCTAATATCAGGTATAAAATAGTAAGTAATAAAGATTAATGGAGGTACCTATGAAAAAGGTTTCTGTTATTATTCTCGGCGCTGGAAACCGGGGTTCTGCTTATTCCACACATATGTCCCAAATGCCGGAGCAGTACGAAATCGTTGGTGTGGCCGATCCAGACCCTGCTCGGGTAGAGAGAATGCGCAGCGCATGTCATATTCCTGCAGAAAACTGCTTCAGTAGCTGGGAGGATATTTTGTCCCGTCCTAAGATGGCAGATGTCTGTGTGATCTCCATGGTGGATAATATACACTATTATCCCGCCCTGAAGGCCATTGACCTGGGGTATAACCTGCTGCTGGAAAAGCCTGTGGCACAAACTGCACAGGAGTGTGCCGATATTGCCATTGCAGCCAAGAAGAAGGGTGTTTCCGTATTGGTTTGCCATGTACTGCGCTACACGCCCTTTTTCAATGCTGTTAAGAAAGTAATTATGGATGGAACCATTGGTGATATTATGTCTGTGATCCATGTGGAGGCCGTAGGCAATGTGCATCAGAGCCACAGCTATGTTCGGGGCAACTGGCACAACGAGGCCGAATCTACTCCCATGCTGCTGGCAAAGAGCTGCCACGATATTGACATCCTGCAATGGCTTCTGGATAAGCCCTGTAAGCGTGTTCAATCCTTCGGCAGCCTGCGACATTTCACCAAAGAAAACGCGCCTGAGGGCGCTCCTGTACGCTGTGCAGACGGCGGTTGCCCCGCAGCGGAAATCTGTCCATACAACTGCATGAAGCTGTATTACGACGACAAGAATAACGCATGGTTCCGCCGTGCAAGTACCCGAAATATTGCCAAGGGCGAGCTACCTACAGATGAGGAAGTCCTAGAGGCGCTCCGCACCACCGATTACGGTCTGTGTGTCTACCAGGCAAACAATGATGTGGTGGATCATCAGGTTGTCAATATGGAATTTGAAGGCGGCGTAACTGTCAGCTTCTCCATGAACTGCTTTAACAAGGGTGGTCGTTTTATTCGTATGTTCGGCACCAAGGGTGAGTTGATTGCGGATATGTCCAACAGCACCATCCGGGTGTATACCTTTGCAGATAAGCAGTATCGTGATGTGCCGGTTACCCGTGCTGAGGAGAGTATCCTGGGCGGTCACGGCGGCGGCGATCTGGGCATTGTGAAGGAGCTGTATGAATATCTGAGCGGCTGCTACACCGGTTATCGTGCCGCGGATATCGAGACTTCCGTCAAGAATCACTTGATTTGCTTCGCAGCTGAAAAATCCCGACACAATGGAACCGTGGAAAGCGTGGATGCTTACATGGAAGCATACGGCATAAAAAACGAATACTAACATAGCATAAGTGTAAAAACACCCCTGTGGTTCCTTTTTCCAGGAATCACAGGGGTTTTATGGCTTTTAGCGACGATCGACTGGCAAAAAGCCTTTCGACTGTCTCTTTGGTGCGCGAGGCGGGACTTGAAGGCTTCTCACGCCCTCCGACCTTCGACCCATCGACTGGCAGAAACGGGTGCCGATGTGGTTTTGGGCGACCTCCCGACGACCAAATGCCCAAAAACCGCTATCGCAAGCTTTGCGACCTCCGCCCCTCATCCGGCTTCGTAAACCAGGTCTCCGATCTTCTGGGCTGCCTCTTTCGCCACAGAGGGAAGAATGTGGCTGTAAATGTTCATACCGAAATCGGAATTCGGGGTAATAAAATCCAGTTCCAAAATTTCCACAGTGCCAATAGCTTTGTCTACTGTAGAACCATCAGGAACGCCTGCAGCAGCCAGGGCAGTTGCCAGGTTCTGGAAGGGTTGGCTATCTTCTGGATAAGACTGCTTTATGTAGAATTTACGTCCATAGCTATCTTCCAGATCGTAAAAAACATCAAGGATCTTCTTGTCATTTTTTGCTCGAACTTGCATATCAGCGATGCAATCTTCGCATCCTTCACACCCTCGGCAATGGGAACGAACAGTTCCTTCTCCCCTTCCAGATTCCAAACTGCCAAATAGATCTTGTTATCGTTTTTCAGGCCTGCAACTACCGTCTTTTCGCCAAACTGGGTAAAGCCCATGGAAAAATACGGAAGCGCGGTCTTTTTCATTTCAGACAGGGTGTTATAGTAGGCAACACCCTCCCGGATCAAGTCCATTTGATGTTCATTTAAGTAGTCCAGATGGCTTGCCAGGTGCATTCTACCCAGGAAGCTGTTGATCATATTGATCACAATGCGATCGTCAGATACATCTTCACCTTTTTCACAATCGGAGGCTACCGGATAGCTCCACACCGCCGCCTTCTCCGGCAAAACTGCCGCCAGGATATTGCCGGCAATGTAGGGATAACGCAGATAATCGGTCTGATCGGAGGTGGATACCATGAATCCCGACTACATCCTTCGGGAACAGGGTGCGGTGCTTAACTGGTTCGATATTACCGAGGTAGAGGGTCGTTTCAGCCTAAATGACAAGCTGGGCGAGGTAACCAAAACCCTCCGCGGTAAGCTCTGGATGGCAGGACTTTTCCTGACTCTGGCCAAGAAGATGCGCCAGGGCAAGCCCAAGAGCAATTCCGGTGAAAAGAAGACGAAAAAGCAGAAGAATCCGGAGATGAACAGCGGTGTTATGAATATGATTGGAGGCTTTACAATCCTGCGGTTTTGTGGTATGCTTGGTATGCGAAATGTAACATTTTCCAAAGAAGAATTACTAAAAATGAACGCCAAGCTAAATAAGATCCGTAAACCAAAATCATAAGGAGACCCCATATGACATCCTTCATGAATGAAGATTTTTTGCTGACAAATGACACAGCCCGCCAGCTGTACCATAATGTGGCAAAATATCAGCCGATTGTCGACTACCATTGCCATCTGAATCCCCAGGAGATTTACCAGGATGTGCAGTTTGCAAACATCACCCAGCTGTGGCTGGGTGGCGACCACTACAAGTGGCGCATCCTCCGCTCTAACGGTGTGGATGAATATTACATCACAGGTACTGCGCCTGATCGGGAAAAATTCCAGAAATTTGCAGAGACACTCCCCCGCTGCATTGGCAACCCCATGTACCATTGGTGTCATCTGGAGCTGAAGAATTTCTTTGGCTATGAAGGAACGCTGAACGCGCAGACCGCCCAGGAGGTTTGGGATCTTTGCAATGCAAAGCTGGCAACACCGGAATTTTCTGCCCGTAATCTGATCCGCCGCAGCAATGTGACGATGGTAGGAACCACAGATGATCCCTGCAGCGATTTGAAATGGCACAAGCTGTTGGCCCAGACGGATTTCGAGACCAAGGTCTGCCCCAGCTTCCGTCCCGACCCGGCGCTGAACTGCCATAAGGCCGGTTTTGCCGATTATATTGCCAAGCTCAGCGAAGCCTCCGGCATCCCCATCCAATGCGCTGCGGATGTGGCGAAAGCGCTGACCCAGCGGATCGAATATTTCCACAGCTGCGGCTGCTGCGCATCCGATCACGGTCTGGATTATGTGATGTACCGCATGGGCACAGATGCAGAAATTGAGGATGTCTTCCGCAAAGCTATGGCAGGCGCTGCACTCACCACAGAAGAAACAGAGATCTATCAGACCTATCTGCTTTTGCATTGCGGTCGTGATTATGCAAGATTGGGCTGGGTCATGCAGCTGCACTTCAGCTGCTTTCGCAACCCCAATTCTCGGATGTTCTCCCAGTTGGGCGCAGACACCGGCTTTGATTGTATCGCCGTAACAAACTCCTCTGCCGCCCTGCATCGTCTGATGGATGCCTGGGACAGCACCAATCAGCTGCCCAAAACCATCCTGTACTCCTTAAATCCCGCAGACGATCAATGGCTGGACACCCTGTTGGGTGCATACCAGGGCACGGAAGTCCCCGGCAAGATCCAACACGGCTCTGCCTGGTGGTTTAACGATAACCGTACCGGTATGGTCAACCAGATGACATCCCTGGCCAATCTGGGTATTTTGGGTAATTTTATCGGCATGCTCACCGACTCCCGTTCCTTCCTGAGCTATGCCCGGCATGAATATTTTCGCAGAATACTCTGCAATCTGATCGGCACCTGGGTGGAAAACGGAGAGTATCCTGCGGATATGGATACTCTGGGTGATTTGGTGGCAGATATCAGCTGCCGCAACGCAATGCGATACTTCAATCTGTAAGGAGGAGATGATATGGGTATGCAAATGGGTTTTCGCTGGTATGGCGAAGGCAATGACAACATCAAGCTGTCTGATATTAAGCAGATTCCCGGTGTAACCAGCATCGTCTGGGCTCTGCACCACAAAATGCCCGGTGAGATCTGGGAGGAAGCGGAGATCGCCCAGGTAATGGAGCAGCTCCATGCCTACGGCTTCAACGGTGACGTGGTGGAATCTGTCAATGTCCACGATGATATTAAGATCGGTCTGCCCACCCGGGATGCTCTGATCGAAAACTATAAGCAATGTATCCGGAATCTGTCCAAATTCGGTGTCAAGGTCATCTGCTACAACTTCATGCCCATCTTCGACTGGACCCGCTCTGATCTGTTCCACCCGGTGGGCGACGGCTCTACTGCGCTGTTCTATGAAAAGGGCATGATCCAGGACGACTATAACGCAATGGCAAAGTACATCCTGGACTTTACCGAGAAGTACAATATGTCCTTCCCCGGCTGGGAGCCGGAGCGTATGGCTAAGCTGGATGCGCTGTTTAAGGCCTATGCAGATGTGGATCACGAAAAGCTGTGGGCAAATCTGCAATATTTCCTGGAGGCCATTATGCCCACCTGTGAAGAGTGCGGCATGAAAATGGCTATCCATATGGACGATCCCCCCTGGGATATTTTCGGTCTGCCCCGCCTGCTGATCAATGGAGAAAATATCGACCGTTTCCTGAAGATGGTGGATCACCCCTGCAACTGTCTGACCCTTTGCTCCGGAAGTCTGAATGCCGATCCCCGAAACAATGTGGCAGAAATCGTCCGCAAGCATTGCGACCGCATTGCATTTGCCCATATCCGCAATGTAAAGCACTTCCCCAACGGAGACTTCTCCGAAGCCTCCCACAGAGACTGCGATGGTGACACAGGCATTCTGGATATTCTAAAGGCCTATCACGATTGCGGCTTTGAGGGCTACATTCGCCCGGATCACGGTCGCCACCTGTGGGATGAGGGTCCCGGCAAGGTCCGTCCCGGATACGGTCTGTACGACAGAGCCCTGGGTGTTATGTACATGCTGGGTGTCTGGGATATGCTGGACAAGCTGGATAAGAAATGAGGAAAAACTAACATGATGAAAAATGTTTTGGATACCGATCTGACCGGTAAGGTCGCTGTGGTTACCGGTGCCGGTGGTGTGCTGTGCAGCCAGATGGCAAAGGTTCTGGCTCGTGCCGGCGCAAAGGTGGCCCTGCTCAACCGCAGCGAGGAGGCCATTAACCAATACGCAGCCGAGATCAATGCCGAAGGCGGCATTGCCCGCGCCTACAAAGCCAATGTGCTGGATCGGGCAGCCCTGGAAGCTGTTGCTGCGCAGATTTTAGAGGAACTGGGTCCCTGCGATATTCTGGTCAACGGTGCCGGCGGCAACAACCACAAGGCAACCACCGACAAAGAATATTACGAGCCCGGTGATGTGGATGCAGAAACAAAATCCTTCTTCGATCTGGACGAAGAAGGTGTGAATGCGGTATTTACCCTGAATTTCAGCGGCACGCTACTGCCTACTCAGGTTTTTGCCCAGCAGATGCTGGACCGTGGCGGTAATATCATCAATATTTCCTCCATGAATGCCTTCACACCTTTGACCAAGATCCCTGCCTACTCCGGCGCAAAGGCTGCCATTTCCAATTTCACCCAATGGTTGGCTGTGCATTTCTCCAAGGTTGGCATCCGGGTCAATGCCATTGCTCCCGGCTTCTTCTCCACCAAGCAGAATGCTAAGCTTCTGTGGAATGAGGACGGCACTCCCACAGCCAGAACCAAGAAGATCCTGGCGGCTACTCCCATGGATCGGTTCGGCAAGACCGAGGAGCTGGACGGCGCATTGCTGTTCCTGGTCAATGACCAGGCTGCCGGCTTTATCACCGGTGTGGTGCTGCCTGTAGACGGCGGTTTCGCCGCCTACTCCGGCGTATAATATCTAAGATACAAAAAGAGCTAACAGACCTTCGAAAAATTGAAGTGAACCCCAAAGTTTAGACAAAATTTTAATATTAACTTGCTTGTGAATGAGTTCGGTATTGTACCGGACTCATTCGTTTTAATTTTAGAGATATTCGGTCATTGTTGTAATAATAGATGTATTCGTCCAGAGCCTGGATACCTCCTCATTGGTACTTCCTGATGGTTTCGTTATAGCCAAGCCGGTGTTCTCGCATGTCTATTATAACACCTATTTTGAATTCTGCACTATACTTTCTTTGCTGTTGTCCCTTTTTAGCCATAAAAATACACACCCCAAAAGTGTCTAACTTTTGGGGTGCATATCATTGCTCGGCAGCCTTTTGTTATAGAACGAAGATGAAACGAGCGAGATTATACTTCCTCAGGAGCGGGAGCCCATGCCAGGATGGAAGCGATGTTCCATTCGGTCATCACAGACTCGTACTGCTTGCAGAGCGCCTGTACCGCCTGCATCTGGGCATCGGTATATACCGTATTATCTGCAGCATATGCCTCGTTGACAGCCTCGATCGCTGCCTTCATGGTGGTAGCATGAGCTGCGCTCTTACGGGTCTCCTGCTCGCCGTCAATGGTGTTGAAGATGATGAAGGCTTCTGCATGGATGGTCATCTCGCCGCCATTGTTTGCCAGGATATTCTTCAGACGCAGGCTGCGCACACCGGGCTCGAAGGCATCCTTGGCGCTGTAGGTCTTGGCTGCGCCATCGTTGACCCACAGGTCGAAGCCGTAGCCTGCCACATAGTTCTTCAGTACATCGTCGGTCTTGAAGGTGGCCTTGTAGCCCAGAGCATCGTTGTTGGGATCCAGGCTTACTGCGGTCAGGGTCACGGAATAACGGTGAGCAGAATACTTGCCGTCCTCGTAAACCGCCACATAGGGCTTCACACCGCCCAGGTTAGTGCCGTCTGCACGGAAGATGGCAGTGATGGTGCCGTTGACAGTACCGGACAGGCTGCCGCAGGCAGCTGCGTCGTAGTTATCGTTGGCAGAATCAGCCAGGCTGACGGTCACGCCCTCGTTGACGGTCACATTGGTCAGGTGGTTACCGTTCAGATCAATGATCACATCACGGGTAATGGTACCGCCGTTCAGATCCGCGTTGATCCGGTAGTAGGCAACCTTCTCGTGGGTATCAGCCATAGCCTCGTCCAGGGTTGCAAAGCCGCTGTAAACAGCATTGCCCTTCATGCCCTGGATGTTGCAGTTGGACAGGTAGATGTTGCCATCTGCATAGGTCACAGTATAGCCTGCGCGACGGGCAAAGAACATGGACAGCATATCCTCGGTTGCGCCCACAACGGCCAGACCGGGATCGTCGTCATCCTCGTCAATCTCCCAACGGCGGATGCTGAAAGGCTCATCCTGCCCGGTCAGACCGCTGGCATCGATCTGGGCAGCGCCCTTGGTCTGCTTATCCAGCAGAATGTCCAGGGTGGGAACTTCGGGATTGACGGAGGGAATGTTCACAGTTCCCTGGAGGATCACCTTACCCAGTACCCAAATCGTTGTACCGGATTCAGTCTGATTTTCAATGTTGGAATCCTTCAGGGTCAGCACACCGGCCTTGTCCACATAAATCACACGACCACGACCCTCAGTATTGGTCTGCAGGGTTGCGTTCTCGATCAGGGCAGTACCCTGTACTGCAATGCTGCCGCCGAACTTAGCGGTACCGCCGGTCATGGTAACACCGGAGAGGGTCAGCTGACCTGCGTTCACACGGATGTTACCGCCGAAGCCATTCTCCTGGTTTGCAGTACCATTGGAGATCTCACCGCCGGTGATGGAAACCACAGCGCCGGTGTTCATGTAGATATTACCGCCGTTCTTGGCAATACCACCGGTGATGGTGCCGCCGGAAATGTTCAATGCGCCCTCGGTGTAAATGTTACCGCCGCGCTCGCCGGCTGTGCCGCCCTCGATGGTGCCGCCGAAGATGTTGAACTGGCTCTTGCTCATCACATACACAGCGCCGCCGTTGGTGGTTACATTACCGCCAATGAGCTTACCGCCGTACATATTGAACACAGCACCATAGGTATCGGCATTGCCCAACTGGATCAAGCCGCCCTGCTTCAGAGCATACTCTGCGCCGGAGGCAATGATGCCGCTGTACAGGTTCAGAGTTGCGGTCTTATCCTTCTTGTTATCACGGAGCTGGAACACACCGGCTACCTTTGTGCCTTCTTCGTCGCACAGCTTGGTGGAGATAGTACCCCAGTTTTCTTCCTCTGCGCAATCGCAGATGTTCAGCTTGCCGTAGATGTTATAAATACGCTTGCTGCCATCGGTATTGGTGATGTTATATCCGTTCAGACACAGGAAGATCTCGGTATTCTCACCGATGTTGAATTCGCTGGTGAAGGACATATCCTTAGTCAGATAATAATAACCGGCAGTGGTGGGCAGGCTATAAGTCTCGTCATAGTCGTCACCCCAGGCTGTCCAGGTCACATCCTGGCAAGCATGACCCTCCACATGACCACCGCAAATGCAATGGCTGTGAGCAGCCTTTACAGTCACAGACAGGGTCTTGAGAACCTTGTCGCCCTGGCTGATGGTAATGGTGCCGCTGCCTTCCTCAGTTGCAACAATGTGCATGGGGAATTCAACGTTAATATTACCTTCAACGGTAATGGTCAGATCGTTGGCATAGACCTTATCGGTGACGATATTTGCGTAAACATTCTCGCCAACCTGCAGCTCCAGAGCATCGCCCAGCAGAACATTTCTGTCGGTGCGCAGCTCTACAGAAGAAACGGTCTTGTCGCCTTCAAAGTAGCCAAACATGTTGTTGGCGATCTCAATACCCTGGGCATTGTAAACCACCTGGGTCAGATGGGTCTTATCTGCAGAGCAGAACACGCTGTTGGTGCTGCTGCCGCCCTGGTCCTTGTGCTGGACGCTAGTGGGCTTGGAAACAGCTGCACTCTGGGTAGCATAAGTAATGTCGGGGAAATCCTTCAGCCCGGTGGAGATCATCCACTCGCGGGTAATAAGGGATGCCATGAATACATCGGGGTATTCGTTGCTTGCTGCCATGAAGTAGTTGGCAGGCTTATCGTTCCACAAGTCGTTTCTGCCGCTGGCGGTCCAGATGGGAACCAGGCCCAGAGCTTCCACATCCAGAGCGTCCTTATAGCCATTCCACATCTGATTGTAATACTCTTCAATCAGCTCCTGGGTCCAGCCTTCAAACTGGTTGAAGTTGGCGGCGCTGTGGTAAATGATAGCAGTGTGGGACAAAGTGTAATGTCCTGCTGCAATTTCACGGTTCAAAATAGCCTCTGCAGCCTGGAATGCTGCCAGAGAGGTTTCAAAATGATTCTTATAGGTGGTGTTGTGTCCCTCAGCACCGGGAATCCATTCGTTCAGGCAGGAGCCGCCCACAGCAGCATTGATCACCCAAACCTTTTCACCGGTCAGCTGATTCCACTGCCATGCCAGGGCGCTGCCTTCACCCTCGTTGCCGCCCTGTCCGGCTGCAAATGCATCGATACCGGACAGACGGTTAGCTGCGCCGTAGCCCAGACCGGTGGTTTCGGTGACTTCATTGGGGTCAATGATGGCAGCGCTGCCGGTAGCCTCATAGGTATGATAGCGGTGGGTAGAGTAAGCCTGACCTGCCTCCATCGCCACAGACTGTGCGCCGTTGCCCTTTTCACCTCTGCCAACGCTGTGACCGGTGATCATGAACAAGGAAATGGGTGCAGGGCTGACGGTTACCTCATAGGAAGTGCCGTCAACGGTCAGCTTAGCAGTACCGGTACCGGTTGCGATCAGCAGACCGTTTTCATATACCAGCACATGGCTGTCGCCGGTAGATGTAACGACCTCATTGGAGATAGAGACCTCTGCGCCTTCTGCAGCACCCACCAGGGTATTCAGATCCTTGCGATCATCATAGCGCAGAGAAATGGTCTCCACAGGAATCATCTTCATGATCAGTTCGCCGTTTTCGTATGCCACATAACAGCCTTCCACAGCGGAGGAGAATGCCTTCGCCTGTGCCTCATTACCCTCGGCAACCTTAACAGGCACGCCTGCAACGGAGTTGCAGATCACATTCTGGGCAGAGAATTTTTCGCCCAGGGTCAGGAAATAATCTGCGGTGTTATTGGCATAATCCAGAGTACCCAAGTTGGTGTTCAGGTATACACGACCCTTGATCTGGAAAATATCGCCGCCCAGACCGGCATGGTATACATCCTGTGCCACAGTACCACCGGAGATGGTACCGCCGTAAACATTCAGCTGACCGTCATTTACATAAATGTTACCGCCCTTATTACGGTTGAGAGCATTGCTGGCCTTGGTATCATCGGACCAAACCTTGCCGCCGGTAACGGAGCCGCCGTACATATTCATAACGGCATTGGGGGTCTGAATGATGATATTACCGCCCTTGTTGGCTGTACCGCCGGAGATAGAGCCGTCATACATGTTGAACTTAGCGGGATTGTTGCCGCTGTTACCAACCTGTACCACACCGGCATTGGCGGAATAGTCGTTATCGATCATGACCAGGTCGCCACCGTACAGGTTAAATACGGTACCCAGGGTAGCATCTGCATCACTATTGACCATCTTGATCATGCCGGGTGCCTTTTTGGACTTGGCGGTAATCTTACCGCCGCCCTGGCAATCACAGATGTTCAGCTCGCCTCTGATGGTAAAGGCAGATTCGCTGGTGGTAGATGCCAGGGTCTTGCCGTTCAGACACAGAGTCAAGGTGCTTCCCTTGGCAATGGAAATGGGTTTGCTAACGGTGATATTATCCGTCAGGTAATAGTAGCCGTCAGTCTCTGTGCCTGTCCAGGCAGTCCATGTGGGGTTGGTTTCATCACAAACGTGATCGCCCACAGTTACCTTGCCGCCGCAGACGCAATGGTCCGTATGGGCAGCGGTTTCGTCAGCGGATACGCCGATCACCGTCACGCCTACTACCAAAGCAAGCATCAGCAGCATACAAATAAGCTTTTTCTTCATGGTTGGTCCTCCTAATAGTAAAATATTCAGAAAATTCTTTGCCGGAATTTTCCATTTTCCATTTCAAATTCCACCCTGCCGATCACTGTGCGGCGATCTGCGCCGGGATTTTTAGGATCGGTTTGGATGTGAAAAGCCGTGTATAGGTTTCCATCCTTCCCGGTAAAAAAGGCATTATGTCCTGCACCAAACAGATCTTCCCGTTGGGATAAAACCGGATTATCCTGTGCCTTCTGCCAGGGACCAAAGGGGGATTTTGCGGTTGCCAAACAAATGGCGTAGTTATTGCTGGCATAATAATTGGCAGAATAGTTCATCACATATTCCCCGTTTAATGCCAGTACACAAGGGCCTTCGTTCCAAAGGCGGGGTGTTTTCAGCCGAGTCTCCTGTAGAGATAGGCGTTCAAACGGCTCTATAGGCGTCGCCACCAGCACATGCTCCCCTACGGTTTCGGTCAGGTCTTCGCTGAGCCGTACGCAGTACAGCTGGCTGGTGTGGATGCCCTCTACGATGTTTTCGCTGCAATCCTTGGAATAGTACAGGAAATTCCCTTGATCACACCGCAGGACTGAGCCATCGATGGCGGCATAGCCCAGATCGAACATAGGCTTGCCGTGAACATCCCGAAACGGTCCTAAAGGACTATCCGCCACCGCAACGCCAATACGCAAGGAGTGGTTTTCTTTGCTTTGGGCGGAGTAGTGCATGACGAATTTGCCATTGTGGTACACCACCTCGGGTGCCCAGAATTTACCCTCTCCCCAGCTGTCTATGGCCCGGAAGGCCAACTGGGGCTCACCCCAGTTGGTCAGATCCTGGCTGGTCCACACATAAAATCCTTCCGTATTGCCGCCCTTATAGGTGGCGTAGCAATAGTAGGTTTCCTTGTGCAGCAAAATTTGA
Source organism: Oscillospiraceae bacterium (assembly GCA_017549125.1). Lineage (GTDB taxonomy): Bacteria > Bacillota > Clostridia > Oscillospirales > Oscillospiraceae > Faecousia. Next base: position 78,994 of record JAFYVL010000050.1, read on the forward strand.
GAATCCCCAATATTTGTCATATTGGTTACGAGCATATTAAGGATCCTCCCTGTCAGAACCTGTTTCCGGCAAAATCAGCTGACCGGTTCCGTCGCCGTCAATATCCAGATTCTCCATGGGAATAAAGAACTGCACCTTGCCGCCGGTCATATAGATGTCGCCACCTAAGCCGGGGTTGGGATCATCTGCGGTGGTCTTGCCGCCGGAAATGATGCCTCCGTACACATTCAATGTACCCTTGTTCACATAGATATTGCCGCCACGGTTTCGATCGGTGCTGGTATCATTGGTCTTAACGCTGCCGCCTTCCACCAAGCCTCCGTACAGGTTCATGGTCGCCGCCGCTGTACCAATGAGGATGTTACCGCCCTTGTTGGCAGTACCACCGCTGATCGAACCGCCATACATATTGAACACACCGGGATTATTACCGGAGTTGCCCACCTGGATCACACCTGCATTTGCAGTATAGTTGTTATCGGTCATTACCAGATCGCCGCCATACAGATTCAATTCTGTGCCCACCTTGGAATCCGCGGTACTGGTCAGCATGAAGATCATACCGGGTGCTTTGGGGGACTTGGCTGTGATCTTACCGCCGCCGGCGCAATCACAGATGGTCAGCTTGCCAGACAGACGGATGGCCGAGTTACCGGTTGCGGTAGAAGTCAAGGTATGACCGTTCAAGCACAAGGTCACATCCGTTCCCTTCAAAATCTCAATAACATACTTGGTAGACACATTCTCGGTCAGGTAGTAATGTCCTGTAGGCTGTGCAAAATTCACACGGCCGGAGGTGGAAGCCGCCACAAAGATCTCACCGATCTCAAAGCTTTCCTTGGAAAGGGGTGTCCATTCCTCCACATCCACGCAGTTTGCGCTGTGAGCCTGCTGGGCTGTGCCGGTCAAATTGCCGCCGCAGACACAGTGGTGATGCCATGCGTTCAGATACAGGGTATTGTCCACATTTTCCACACGGGCATTCTGGCTGTCATAAGCATGGAACACCGCGCCTTGCTGGGCATCGGTAACCACAGTAAACGCGCCATTGGTCTGCGCCATGGAAATGCCCACAGAAGCCGCCACATCCATAGTCTGGGTGGTGATCTGCTTGCCGGCCTCCAGATAGATCTCATCGATCACCGGGCTGCCGCCCAGGGTCATGTAAATATGCTCCGCAGTACCCACCCTCACACCGGAAGCATGAGGTGCGCTGCCGCCGCTGATGGTGCCGCCGGTGACGGTCATGTTCACCGTACCTGCATTGGCATCCAGACGGACAGAGCCGCTGTCAACACCAGCCACACCACCGGAAACGGTGCCGCCGGTCATGATGATATTGGCGATGGCATCCTCCAAATTAGCAAAAGCATTGATGTTGCCGCCCTTATTGGTGGCAGTACCGTTTTCCATAACCGCCTGGTCCTGGATCTGCAATGTGCCGTACACCACCGCATTACCGCCGTTGGTGGCATTGCCGCAGCTGATCAGCGCATTGCCGCCCAGGGTAAAGCTTGCCGCGCCGCCAACACGCAGGTTGCCGCCCTCCTTGGCCTGACCGTTCAGTAAGCTGCCGCCGGTCATGGTAAAGCTGCCTGCTGTAATATTCACGCTGCCGCCGTTTCCGGTGGTGGTGCATCCGGTGACCGTACCACCGGTCATATAGGCTGTGCCGTTGCCGATGCAAATGCCTGCACCCACATCGGTGCTATGGCAGTTTTCAATCAAGCCGTTTTCCATACGGAATACCGCATTGGCAGATTGCAGATGGACACCGGCGCCGGTGGCAGCCTTACAATCCAGGATCTTACCGCCGTACATATTAAATACGCCTACATTTCGCACCGCAACTGCGCCGCCGGAATCGGTAGCTGTGCCGCCGGACAGGATGCCGTCGTACAGGTTAAATACCGCCGAGTAACCAGAATCCGACTTGTTGGCCACATAGACCAGACCTGCTGCGGTGGTCGTTCCCACATGGATAAAGTTGCCGCCGTAAATATTCAGCTCTGCGTTCTGCTCTTCGTTATACAGATAAGCCAGACCGCCATAAACCTTGACGATATTACCCTCTGCATCCACAGAATTGGAGTAGTTGCTGATGATTCTGCCTGCATAGACACCGTCGTGCTTGTGGTCGCAGATAGTCAGCTTGCCGTAAATGCTGAACACACGATCCTCGCTGGTGATGGTATGTCCATTCAGGCACAGGGTGATCTCCTGATCCGCGCCAATGGTGATTCGCTTGGGCAGAGTCAGATCCTTGGTCAGGACATAATGACCGTTCTCCGTAAAGCCTGCATTGGGGTTATAGGCATACCAGACGGTATTGGCACTACCCTGCTGGCAGGTGTGATCCACCACGACCGGCTTACGGGAGGTAATATACACATAATTGGTCTTGCCACTTTCCTCTGCCAGACAATGGATCTTATCACCCAGACGAAGCTTGGTGTACTCGCCACGGTAGGAATCGTACATCTTGCTTACGTTAATGAACTGGGCATCGGCTGCCAGAGTAATGGTCTTGGTTTCCCCGGTGCTTTCCTTATAGGTAGTCACCTGGTTGCCGCTGATCTTGGTGACGATCACATAGCTGACCGTAACACCGCCCTTGCACTCCTCTGCTTCCTTGCCATGAACCGCCTTGGTGATCAAGCCGTTCTTATCCAGCTGCAATGCCACCACATTGGCCACCTGGGAGTCGATGGCATTGGCCACCGCCAGACTCTTGGTCTGCAGGGTCACCACGATTCCCTTATGGGCCAGACGGAAGCTATAGAGACCATTGGCCTCCGGAACACGAGTGGTACACTTGTTCTCGTCGTCCCACTTGCGATCCAGGTTGTAGTAGACACCGCCATCAAAATAGCGGTCTGTGATATACACATAATTGGTGTTCTTATCCTGGTCTGCCAGGCAATGGATCTTATCGCCCTTACGCAGCTTGGTGTATTCACCCTGGTGATCATCATACAGGGCGCTCACATCCATAAACTTGGCATCCTTTGCCAGGTAAATGGTCTTTTTCTCTCCGGTGCTGGGCTTAAGGGTATCCACCTGATTGCCGCGGATGGCGGTCACCAGCACATAGCTGACGGTGACGCTGCCCTTACATTCCTCGGTTTCCTTGGCATGGACCGCCTTGGTGCAGTAGCCGTTCTTGTCTACCACCAAGCCCAGAACCTTTGCCACCTGGGAATCGATGTCGTTTGCCACCTGCTTGCTGCGGGTCTTGATGGTCACCTGCTTGCCCTCATGGGCCATGCGGAACACATAATCTCCGTTGGCATCGGGCACTCTGGTGGTTTCTTCCTTGGAATCGCTCCACTTGCGTTCCAGATTATAGTAAACACCCGCCTTCAGATAACGGTTTACCACATAGATGGCGCGGATCTGTCCGTGCATATCATTTTGGGCATAGATCTGGTCGCCCACCTGCACGGTAGAGACCTCGCCCTGATAATGACTTACCATTTTAGAGGTATTATAGACCTGTACATCCTTGGAGATGGTACCGGTCAGCACCTTGGTTTCTCCGCCAGCGGTCTTGGTAAAGCTGACGGTGATCTGATCGCCCTCGATCTTATCCACATAGTACCAGGAGCAGAAATGGCTGCCGCCGTACACATAGTTGGAGGGGATCACATCCAGAATTTCCTTATCCTCGCCCAGCTTCACACCACGGAAGCGGGAGGTATCCAGCATATTGACCTTGTCCAGATCCTTCGTCCAGCCGGTGAACACCACACCGTCGCATGCCAGCTTGATATGATAGACACCGTTGGCATCCGGCTTACGCTCGGTTTCCGTTGCGCCGGATTTGTAGTCAAAGTTCCAGCAGAAGCCATACTCATCCACGCAAACACGGCTGGTAATAAACACATAGCACACCTTACCTCTGCCGTCGGTCAGGGCATGGATCTGGTCACCGTAGCGAAGGTCTGTATACTCACCACGCACACCGGCGCTGGTGGTATTGATGATCTTGCAATCCTCGCTGAGCAGGGCGGAATATTCCGTTCCCACGCCGGTGCCGGTCAGCTTCTTGGTATAGAGCATATTGCCGCTGACCTGCATCACACGGGAGTAGCTGGCAAACACACGGCCTTCTGTCACCTTGGTGGCATGGACCGCCTCGATCACATAGCCGTTTTCATCGAAGGTCAAGCCCATACAGGGGGCATTGAAGCTGTCCATCTGGCTGGCAACCTCATAGTCACGGGTCTGCACCGTAACCTGCTGTCCGTTGCACAGCATCTCATAGGTATAGAATCCGGCTACATCCGGTTCACGGGTGGTGTGTCTGACCACAGAATCGTACTTGCGGCTGACGCTCCAATACAGGTCACCGGGCTGTGCATAGGGATAGACAAACACAGCCAGAATCGAGCCGTCCTTGCCTGCAACCACGGTGATCTGGTCCTGTTCCTTAATCACACCGGGGATACCGCAGGTAATGCCCTCCGTTCCCACATCGTAGACAGGGGTTTCTGCGGTCAGCTCAAAGGTAACATCATAACCGCCCAGCGTCACAGAGGAGTTACAGGTCACTTGGTTGTCTGTAATTTCTGTAACGAAGAATTTATTTGCCAGGATGCCGCCGGTAAACTCCGAGGCGCGCAAATAATCCACCGCCACACCGTTTTTATCAAACTCCAGACCAACCACATCCAGCATATCGATGGCGGTTGCCAATTCGTAGTTAGCCACAGGAACGCGTTCCTGTATGCCGTCTACGGAAAAGATCATATACACATAGCCATCGTCGCTGACATAGCGGATATTGGTGCCGTTTCGGAAGCTTTTGCCTTCCACATTCCAATACAGGCGGCTCTCCCGGAGCGGTTCTTCCTGGGGATCCGACCCACTTAGAAAGAAGACACATGCCGCAGCTGCCACCAACAGGCAAGCAGCCAGCACTATGACCAGCCATTTCGATATGGGCTTCTTTTCTTTATTTTCCTTCATGGCCGCTCCTTTCCTTATTGGGTCATTTCATTGAGCATATCCAGGAAGCATTGCTGAATAACTTCTGCAGTGCCCGACTCAAAATAACTGATATCTGTCTCATAGCAGGTATATTCCCAAGCCTGCGCAGAGGGGATATAGCCAAAGTGTCCGTTGGTATATCCCAGGGTCAAGGTATAGTCCACCGGAGAGTTTTCCTCCAGCCATACTGCATTGGTATCAAACAGCTCCGCAGGGGCTGTTACCAGACATACCTGATCGCCCAGCAAAATAGCATTCAGCTCCAGATCCATGGTCTTTTCACGGTTGTAGTTGCTGATAATGGCATTGGCATGATACTGGCTTCGGATACCGTACTCCAGAGCGCCCTCATTATTATAGATGCCTGTGGCGGTATACTGGGCAATGATCTCTTTTGCCTGGAAATAGTGGCTGTCCTCATTGTGATTGACCGGTGCGCTGTACAGGGTCTGCTTGGTGGCAATGGTATCTGCCTTCACCTGTTCCAGCTCACCCTGCAGCAGAGGGATAGCATATTGGGCCAGCATTGCGCCGTATTGGGCATGATCTGTGGTACGGTTCTCCGCATTGATTCGGCTCTTTTCGTTGATATTACCGGATGCGCCGTTGAAATAGATCACCTTGGCGCCGGTCTGGTACTGCACCGCATCCCGGAAGGCGCCTACCCAGTCCGCAGAAATATCATACAGGCTGCTGCCGCCGGTCAGGTGGGGATGGGCTCTCCAGTTCACCAGGGCAATAGGCTCTGCATTCAACCGTTCAAAACGGAGCATATACATGGTAGCGTCCGCCTGTCCTGCCTGCTTGGTGGTATCGTCGAACACCCATGTACCGAAGTTATCACCAAAATACTGGGTATTGCCCTGTTCGTCCACATAGGTATAGTGACGCACAAAGTTCAGACCTTCCACCTCGGTAGTGCCCACAAACATGTTGGCAGGCTTGCGGTCGATCATAGCTGCCCGGGCAGCGGCAGTTGCCTGCTCCACCACATAGGTGCTGTAGGCTGCTGCGCTTTCCACCTTCTGGTTGGTCATCTCCGGTGCAGAATGGCTATGGGTCGCACCGATATAAATGCGGCTCACATCCACACCGGTTGCCTCTGCAATGCTCTGTCTGGCCAGTTCCTGCACCTGGGTATAGGAACGCGTGCCGTCCCAGTTCATAAGCAGCACGGTGTTACCCTGTGCATCGGTCAATGCCAGCGCATCCACATACAGCGGATCCAGCACATTGCGGCTGATTCGCTTTTCTGTGTTGCCGTAACCAGCCAGAGGCACCGGTGCTTCCGGTGTAATATCCGCTCTGGCAAAGCCTGCGTACAGATCATAGCCCTGTAAAGACGGCAATGCCGGGATCTTCTGGGTTTCCTGTTTTTTGTCCGGAGCCGCTTGCTCTGTGCAGCCGCACAGCAGCAACAGCACCGTCAGTAAAATACATATCATTCTCTTCATTTTACTTACCTCTTAATACGCTTGAGCATCTTATCTAACGCCTGCAGTTCTTCTGCTGTCATATACTTTTTGATGGTAGCCAGCCTGTCAAAATATCGGTCGCCCCACATAGCCTGCCAGTTGGCCAGCCGGGAAACGATCGCCAGACGATCCTCCGGCTTTAAGCGATGATTGCCCATGATCCAGCCGCGAATGATCCGGTAGCAGGTTTCGTTGCCCAACAGTTCACCCACAGGGACTCCCAGGCTGAAGCCGTTTTTGACCTCCGGCGCATTGTCGTCATTCTCTGCAAACCAGTTGCCTGCGGTTAATGCCTCGATCACTTCCGGAAGATCGTAGCTTTCGTCATGGTTGTCCACCGCTTCAAAAACAGCCTGATCCTCAGCCTTGGCGGTTTTTACGGTGATCCGGTTCTCCCCTGCTGTCATGGCTACATTGGCAAATACCACCTTATGATCCACAGGGGTCTGGGTTTGTACAAACACACCGTTTACATACAACGACACTTCCGCCTCGTTGGTAAATACCGTAATATTCCGTTCCTTGGGGCTGCGGCGCACAAACCGCTTAGAGCAAATATGTACCATGGGTTCTTTGCTCCACCAGGCCCGGTACACATAGAAGGTATCCTTTTTGATCTGCCGATCAAAGGTCACCAGACCCTTGCAGTTCAGACCCTGGACGCCGCCTTCATTTCTGGCATCTGCCGCAAAGTCGAACATATTCCACACATGGGTTGCCCACAGATAGGGTCTTTGGGCAAAGGTTTTCAGCATTTCCTGGTGATAAAATACGGCATATTCTTCCGTATAGTCATGGTTAAAAGGCTCGGCGCTATGCCAATGGGGCATATGATCCGCACCGTACTCAGAAATGCCATATGCCAGATCCGGATTGGCGGCATGGAAATCATCGAAACGAGGACCGTTATCCTCCACCGTATCTGTGTACCAGCCTAAATAATAGTTGTAGCTGACCACATCGGTAATGCGGTTATGCTCCGATCCTGCAGGCACAGTTCCCAGGTTTGCCAGGGTGGTCAAACGGCTGGGGTCCATTTTCTTACACAGCGCATTCAGATCGCTCAAATTCCGGTACAGCTCCTCGCTGAAGCCACCGATGGTCAGCTCATTACCGATGCCCCAGAAGCAAATGGAGGGGTGGTTATAATTTTGTGCGATCAGCTCCCGCATCTGGCTGATGGTGTTATCGCAGGCTTCCTTGCCGGGCAAGTGCTGGCTGATATAGGGAATCTCCGCCCAAACCACCATACCGGCATCATCACAAAGGTCATAGAATTTCTGATCATGCTGATAATGGGCAAGGCGAATGGTATTTGCGCCCACCTGCCGGATCAGGACCATATCTTCTTCATGGTCCTGTAGGCTCAGCGCCCAGCCCTTGTCCTTACGGTCCTGGTGGCGGCATACACCACGCAAAGGCACAGAGTTTCCATTCAAATAGAAGCCTGTTTTGGGATCTACATGGAAAGAGCGAAAACCGAACCGGATGGACACCTGATCCTGCACCTCGCCATCCAGCAGCAAAGCCGCGCAGACATGGTAGCAATAGGGATCTGCCACACCCTGCCACAGACGGGGCTGGGGCACGGTGACATACAGGCTGTTATGGGGCTGGGCCTCCACCTGCTCCTGGGCAACCACATTACCATCAGCGTCCATAATTTCCACCTGGACGTTCATAAATTCGCTGTTGACGCTAAAAATATCCAAGCGAACCCGTCCCTGGGCATAAGGTGTCGCAAAAATGCCCTGTGTGCCGTCCTTCATCAGATCGAAATGGGATTGTTCTGTCTCAATAAAGACAACATCCCGGTATAATCCACCAAAGAAGGTAAAATCTGCCCGCTGGGGATAGATATGGGAAATGCTGTTATCCACTTCCACCTGCAGCATATTGTCACAGGGTTGCATGACCTGGGTCAGCTCAAAACGGAAGGTAGAAAAGCCGCCCTCATGGCTGCCCAGCTTCTTGCCGTTGCACCAGACCGTAGCCATGTGATTTGCGCCCTGCAGTTCAATATACTGTCGTTTTCCCGGTGTGGGATCGGGCAGCGGGATCTGGTAAGTCCCCTTGCCCCGGTAATAGTCACCGCCGCCATCCTGTCCGTCAAAGGCATTCCAGGTATGGGGCAGCTGCACCGGTGCAAAAGGTTCTCCGACTTTTGCAAAGCTTGCCTGTTTCAGTAGGGTTTGATTTCTCATTGAATTACTCCAAAATAATAGCTTGGGAATCCTCACGGGGCTGCAAAACCTGGACAGGAGTCTCCCCTGCATACTGTAAATTCATAATACGGAAATTTTCGGCGCGCATATTGTTCACAAACACAGGCGCTGCCTCCGGCTGCTCAGAACGGAAATAAATGCCATCCACCAAGATATTCTCCAGGGTCGTCAGGTTGGAAGGCTTATCCAGGGCGGTGTGTGCGCCGCCTGTGACCAGGGATACGGAAACCGCATTGATGCCCTTGGCGTCCACCTGGATATTCCGAACATCCAGGTCCCGGACGCTACAGTTCAGATTCACCGCGGTCAGGGCATTGGAAAATACGTTGCTGATGCGAATATTGGAAAGGTCGCCATGCTGACAGCCCAGCTCCGGGATATTCCGGTGGTAGCCGTTTTCGCCCACCTTGATACAGCAGGCTGTACGCTGTCCTTCCTCCACTGCCACGGGATGCTCCATGGGGGTCGCGTCGATAATATTATCAATGGAAACATTGTATATCTTATTGCCAAAATGGCACAGCAGACGCACAATGGCGCAATGGTTATTAAAAGCATTGATATTGCGAATGTCCACATTATAAATATCAGAGGACAGATGGTGGCAATGGTAAATATCCTCAAACCGCTTTTGATTCTGACCGTGCTCAGCCAGAGCGGTCAATGCTACCACATCATCACAGGTCTCACCGGTAATATTAAAGATTTGAATGTCGTGACAGCCCACACGCAGATCCACACCATCCTGGTTTCTCCAGGGATGCTCCGGATTCAAGGGGTGACCCTTACGCCAGGACTTGTCGGTGATCTCAAAACGCAGGTTGGACACAATACCCTGGGATGCAAAGGCGAAAGCAATCGCCCACCAGCGCTGATCCCGGATGGTCAGACCGTCAATCTTAAAGTTTTTCACATTGTGGAACCAAATGGTCAGATTGTTGTAGATACCGGGCAAGCCGTCCTTCAGCGCCGTATCCTCTCGCAGGCCATTATGTACACCGCCGTCCAGCAATGCCCGACCACATCCCTGGATAATAATATCCTCCTGCTGACCTTCCGCAGTTGCGCTGATGGGAGTATCCGCATGGCTGTTGCGGAACATCTGGCAAAAGACACCGTCTGCCATGCGCAGATGGGCATTGTCGATCTCCACATACATATGAGAGGGCAGCAAAATGGTGGTATCGATCACCCACAGGGGCTGTCCTGTCCGTCCGTTGATTCTGGGGATCACCACATGATTACAGCCGTTTTCATGGGCCGCATTCACAGCCGCCTGGATATTCTGGCTGTCTGTTTCCAGAGAAAATTCGTTGGGATCTGTATAATATAAAGGCATACACTATCCTCCATTATGATTTTTTCTTAATTCTATCAAACCTGCCCGGAAATTGAATTGGATTTATAAGCAAAGGCATTGCAAAAATACGCATAATTGTACCTCCACCGTTTTATTGGGGTATTTCCGTATTTTACCGCTTGAAATATGCCTTATTTGATGTTATTATGCAACTGTACCTGTCAATCTTTTCTGTATATTGCAAAAAATGTCACAGGTTTTTTAGTTAGAATCGAGGTCGAATGTATGCAGCCCAAATATCTTTATATCTATCGCTCCACGGATATTTTCTGCTTCCGTGCCATCAACAACAAGCCCGAACCCACAGATTTCAAGGCGCACACCCATCTGATGTGCGAGATTTACCTGCTGATTCGGGGCAAAGCAGTCTTTCATGTAGAGGGCACCCACTATCCCCTGCATGCCGGTGATATTGTGGTTACACGCCCTGCAGAGGCCCATTTCGTGGAGGTTTCCGAGGATGAACCCTACGAGCGATTGGTCATCAATTTCGCCCCCAGCCTGCTGCAGAGCATCGACCCGGAGACCAAGCTGCTGAAACCCTTTATCCAGCGACCGGTTGGTGCACAGAACCTGTACCGCCCCGAAGATCCCAAGGACAGTCCCTTTCTCCCCCACATTCAAGCCATCCAGGACAGCCACGGTGATCGCATGACTATGATTGCAAATCTGATCCTGTTGCTTAACCAAATCGTTGGCGTATACGATTCCCAGCTGCAAAACCAACATAACGCCGCCACGCTGGAAGCTAAGATCCTGGCCTGGATCGGCACGAATCTGCCCCGGGCTGTGACCCTGGACGAGCTGTGCTATCGCTACGGCATCAGCAAAGCTCAGCTCAATCGCCGCTTCAAAAACGCCACCGGCACCACCGTGGGCAAATACATCAACGCCAAACGTCTGATGGCTGCGCAGCAGCTGATCAAAAGCGGAACACCGCCCACAGAGGTTTACGGTCAGTGCGGCTTTTCTGATTATTCCTCTTTCTACCGTGCCTATATCAAGCAATTTGGGCGCAGTCCCAAGGAGGACCTGCTGCCCAGCAATATTGTTAACGAAGAAAATTACAAGCTGCTTCTGTAAAAGAAAAACACAACCACCGGCATAGCCGGTGGTTGTCATTATACGGGCATAGCCCTCTGTTCCTCGCGTACGCGTCAACGTGTGAGTACGATCTACCAACTGCGTAAGACTGTTACTTGCTACCCGTAAACAGGCTGGTTGACGGGATTCTTAGTTGTTCTCCCATTTCGTCCTCTTTTAGTTGGTTGCGTATGTATTCCGCAATTCGGCTCTCGTTCTTTCCTACTGTATCCACATAATACCCTCGACACCAGAACTCTCGGTTGCGATATTGATATTTAAGTTTGCCGAATTGCTCATGTAGCATCGTGCTGCTTTTTCCTTTTAAGTAACCCATAAAGTTCGATACGGAAAACTTTGGTGGGATCTCTACGAATAGATGGATGTGATCCAGACATGCTTCCGCTTCTATGACGGTTACCCCTTTCCATTCACATAGCTGGCGTAATATTCCCCCTATTGCCGCCCACTTTTGCCTGTAGAATACTTTTCTGCGGTATTTCGGTGCAAACACAATATGATATTTGCAATTCCATTTCGTATGTGATAAACTATTTCATTTATTCCCATAATGAATGCCTCCCTGTTATGTTGTTTTGTGCAGTTGGCAGACCGCTCATTTATCATAACAGGGATTTTTATTCATCGCCATAGGCTTTATGGAACCACGCGTCTAACGCGTGGTTTTCTCTATACAATAATCCCGGAGAGCGTAAGTATAAACGCTCTCCGGGGTTTATTTTGGGGAGATTATGCGTCGGTTACCGCCTTGGTGCCGGCGGGATCGACGGAAATGGGTCGAAATGGTTGCAAACAGATGCAAATAGCGGAAAGAGAACGAAAAATACCCCATGATCTCCAAATCCCTTGGAAATCATGGGGTTTTAGCCGTTTTGACGACCATCGACTGACAAAAAAAGAGACAGCCTTTCGACTGTCTCTTTGGTGCGCGAGGCGGGACTTGAAGGCTTCTCACGCCCTCCAACCTGCGATCCATCGACTGGCAGAAACGGGTGCCGATGTGGTTTTGGGCGACCTCCCGACGACCAAATGCCGGAAAACCGCTATCGCAAGCTTTGCGACCTCCGGTACTCAGCCAATCTCGCAAACCAGACCTTATACAATAACAGGCTGTCTGGCCTCGATATAAAGGTCAATATCCTCCACAATATAGTTTGCGCCTGTGGTATGCAAAGCTTCAAAACAGGAATGGATATACTCCCAGACACGGTATCTCGTAAACAACTCGGACACCTGCTTGCCGTTCAAGCGTTTTGCAACCTTATATTGTTCAATGCAGTATATCAAAAAATTTCCTTCTTTACTCATAATTACCCCTCCGGAAATGTAATATTCCCCGTTTTTTTCTCTTCATCGTACATATTGAAGATCGTTAAAGGGCTAAGCTGCCACAACTTGGTATCTTCCTGCTCCAAAAGCGCGTACACCTCAGAATTATAAAAGTCTCTTGTTGCCGCTACTTCATCCTGCCCAGTTTTTCCTATAATCAATCCAATGATCTGAGGAATGATCAAAACAAGCATCGCATCAAATTTCTTCTGTTCCATTACAATTCCTCCATGGGGACAGTACCAATAAACTTCAAATAGGACAAGGCCTTATCTGTAGTTAACACCAACTGATTATAGAGTTTCTTCACCTTCAGGGTTTCAATGGTCTGCTCCTTTGTAAGCACACCAGCCGTATAAAGTGTAAACGTAGTATACACATCGTCATCGGCTACAGGTCCATAGATAAAATCATATGCTAGTCCTTCATATTGGCCAGCTCTGTTCGCCGACACAAAGTCCAGCCATGCTTCGTCCGGTGCATCAAACCGTAAAACTGGGCATTCCAAAAATGCTTTTTCTTCGTCGATCTCATACACACTGACCGTCGGCATCCCTTCTTTGCGCCGCTTCGTCACCTTATCCGCAAAACCAACTGCCTGGTTTTTATTTGTCGTAGTATAAAAACCGTAGCCAAAATCCAGAAAACGATTTTGCGCCACCAGTTTTGGTTCAGAAACCACCAAATTACTACCATGATACAGAATCATCACATTCCCTCCAATGCTCTATTTGCAATAACCAATTCCTGCCGTAGAGAGTCTATCATTGCCTCAATATGTTTTCGTTTTTCTAGTCGCTCTCGTACTTCCTCAACATTTTCCTTGCTAATGTACTGGGAAATGACCTTCTTCCCCTCCCGATACTTCAGATAGAAATAGGCTTTGTCGCCTACCTTTTTCTCAAAAATCGTTCCCTTTGGCAGCTGTTCGTACTCTGTGTTATATTTTGAAAGCATATATTCTATTCGTTTCTTTTCCTGCAGAATTGTAGTCAGAATCATATTCATTAGAATCACCCATATTTATTATACACAACATTTCCCTGTTTTGCAACTATATGTTGTATATTTTGTGATATAGTTAATATTGGTCTGCCACTATAGCGCAGCAGACCAATTGATTTCCTCCTCAACCTTATCCAACATCGTAAACCAAAGCACCATTTCCCAGGCTGACGAATTCAATAAGGCCTTGGTAGTCAGTGCCGATGCTCACCGCCTTCTGCAAGGAATCCAAATCGTCTTTCAGAGTTGTTACTTTGGGATGTTTTCCAGGTTCTACCATCAATACTGTGATTTCTTTTGTGTTCATATCATAACCTCCAAAATAGTAATAGCCAGATGGCATTGCTACCATCTGGCTAAGGTTATGATATATATTTATTGCGAACAAAAATGCGCAGTTAGGCCAGGGTCATAAGGCCAAAGTCTTGGGGACGGTGGAAGTCGGGGTTTGGGGAAGTAACGGGATTCCAGGATAGGTAGTGAGGCTTCGGTGTTAAGTCACCGCATTTGTAACAATTGGCGCGGATTCCCACATCCGGCAGCCACAAAATGTTGTCCACGGAAAAGATCGGAATCTCATCCCAGGTCGGTTGCCCTTCTGTAATGGTAATTACATAGCTATTCAAGTTTACTCTACCTCAATTTCTAGAAATACAGCGCAAGGAGCATGAAGATCAAATTAATAAATCGGGAATAAAGCCGTTTTGTGTCAGCACATAGACACTGTCAAAACCTACGGATTGTAACAGTTCCCGGGCATGGTCAAAATTACAGTCTAAAAATTCTTTTTGGTGGCAATCGGAGGTGATCACCGCGCCAAATCCGCAGGCTTTGAATTCCTTTAACAGCTCAATCTGCGGATATGGCGTCGTGCGGTAACCCCTTCCGATGCAACCGGTGTTCACCTCAAATAACGGAATCTTGCCTTTCAGCGCATGAATGGCATCCTTGGCATACCCCAAATATACCGGATCATGGACATCCAGGAAATTTCCTTTTTCGTTATTCTTGGTGATCAGGTCAAAATGACCCAATATATCAAAGCTTCCGTACTGTGGGATGCTTGCTACCGTTTCATAATAGTTTCTTGCGAATGCCGTACCATTCCCCAGAAAATGACTATTCAGAAACTGCAGCGTGCCTTCCAGCTTTTGATCGAAGTCATAGCAAATACCATTTAACTTCAAACAATGCACGGATGCAATGGTATACTCGTACCCTTCCGGGCCGTGGTCAGAGTAAATATCATACTCCAGGCCCAAAAAGATCTTGATTTGATCCTGATAGTGCTTTTTCAGCCACAGGATCTCTTTTTTATAGTTTTCCAGAGCCTCCAGGCTGCCAATGCCGGAGCATGGCACATGGGAGTGCATGGAAAAACCGATGGAATCAAATCCACGAACAATTTCACCGGTAAGATCGTTGATATTATTGGGAAAAACTCGTTGCCAGATATCCTGTAATTCATCCATAGCCGTCACAGCTGCAGTCAAAGTTTCCCGGTTATCCTGTAATCACAATGCCGTCCACGCCTTTTTCTGCGTAGAACTCCACCAATTGACCAGGCGTCAAGGTACTGCATCCGCTGGCTGGGTTGGTATGAGCATGCAGCTCAATACGATATGGGTACTGAGAAAAAATATGCTTTTTCACGATCTGTTCTCCCATGTCATTCTACGAAAACACTCCAAAAAGGAAATAGTAAAATCAATTCCCTTTTTGCAATATTCTACTGGGCAGGGGCAGCTTAGCCGCCCCTGCCATTTGGAGTTTAATTATGACAGTTTGATTGCCAATGTCAGAGGATCGCTTTCCACTTGGTAGAACTCGATTGCATACACCCGGATCTCATAGGAAATTCCGGCTGTCAAATCAGAGATCGTAGCCTGATAAGTGGTGGGCAAGCTACCAGCATCGGTGGCAATGTGGTAGGGGGTTGTCAGGATCTGCTCGCTGACTACCTCTCCGGTTGCCTTGTCAACCACCGCAATGCGGTAGCCCTGTACCATATCACTAAAGCCAGCAGGTGCGTTCACCGTTGCGGCATTAAAGGAAATTGTCGCGGAGGTACTGGTTTGCTTAGTCACAGAAATCTTTGCACCGGAAGCAAACACAGGCTTGGCCGTGGCTTCTGCGCGGGTCTCATAGCCATAGGGCTTATCAGCAGGATCTGCCGCATCCCATGTCCAAACCGCACCGATCTGCTCACCGTCTGTATCGGTTTCATCCAGGAAACTCAAGCGGGTAATACTGACCTGGCTTCCCTCCAGCTCCAGGATCAGACCCTGGACTACCTGTTCCCGGTTGCCATTGAGGCTGTAGGTATCTTCCACACGACCATAGTTGATAGAAGGCACACTGATAGAGGTAAACCGAGGTTCATCATCATTGGAGGGCTGCCAGATGCTGCGCTCGTCGACAGATGTGAAATGCGTATGACCACTCAATGTAACTACATTGGAATCATTCCACAGATCGTCCAAAGCAGTAAGTCCGGAGCCATGATCCACATTGGTGTGGTTGTACAGCAGACCTTCCAAATCGCAATG
Organism: Oscillospiraceae bacterium; assembly: GCA_017549125.1. GTDB lineage: Bacteria > Bacillota > Clostridia > Oscillospirales > Oscillospiraceae > Faecousia. The sequence goes on from JAFYVL010000050.1 coordinate 95,033, forward strand.
CTGGAGATAGAAGAAAGGATTGCCGTTGCTGTCCTCACGGGCTGCGCCAATATAATCGGTGGCAGAATACTCCTCCAGATAATGGGCGCCTACAAAATAGTAGCCATTTACATTGGTCATAAAGCCGGGCGTAAATTCACCGAATGCCTCAGGCCAATAGCTTGCCTCAATCAAATCTAGATCGTGGTTACCGTAGATGATAATGGGCTTAACGAATTCGCCTGTCAGATCATTGGTGAAGTTGGGGAATACCCGCAGCCAAATTTCTGCGAAGGTATCCATCAAAGCCTTCTTTTCTTCCAATGTACCATGGTCTACCAGGTCACCGGTGACCACAACAGCATCCACACCCATCAGCTTGTAGTTATTCAGGATTCTTTCCAGACGCTGTGCCTGACGGTTAACATCCACATAACCCTGGTTGTCATAGCCCAGATGCACATCGCTGATCACAGCGATCTTTGCGCTGGTTGCGGTTTCCGTTTCCAGGAACTGGGCATTGTCCACATAGCCGTCAGCTGTGCTGTCTGCCAATACGCGAACCTTTGCCACCTTTGCAGGTGCGTTGGTCATGTCTGCCAGGTTAAAGGTGATCTTGCGATAGCCATCCCCACGAACAGAAGTGGTAATGCCCGCATAATCCTTGCTTTCACCGTTTACACCAAAAATGTAGGTATCGGATGTCTTTCCGCTGTTGTCCAGCAGCTGAATCTTCATCTGACCGGATGTAATCTTATAATCCAGGGTCACAGACGCATAACTTGCAGCGTGTGCGGAGAAATCGATGGCAGAGGAGGCAGGAATTTCCTTACCTCTGACGATCTCGCGCTCCCCTGCTACAGTTTGGATCTGATCGATATAACCGTTGGCAGCAGACCAATCGCCACGGATATACAACTTCTTCAGCAGGCTGGGCTTTCCATCCAGGTTTTCCTGATTGTTGGTCTTGGTCAGCGCATCAATATCCAGGGTAACCTTCACATAGCCGTCATCCAGCTTCTGGGTGGAAACACCGGGATAGGTCAGACAAGCGCCGTCTGCGTCAAAATTGTAATAGCCGTAGAAATGACTCCAATCCTCGCCGATAAAGCACACATGGAAATCACTATCATTGGTCACACAATACTCAAAGCTTACCTGGCTGTACACACCTGTACCGATATCCAGGGTCACATCACCGCCAGCGAACATGGGGATACCTCTGTAAACCGTATCATCTTCCACAGGGGTGAATACTGCGCTGTGGACAGTACCGGAAGCCGCTGAGCTACCCAAAATATACAGACCGTTTACGGTCACAGGCTCTGCAGACAGATTGCCCACATCACCGGTTCTGTTAACCTTGTCCATGTCGATGACAACATTGACCTTGCCATCGCTGAGCACCGTAGTGGTCACACCGGTATAATCCTGAGTCTCGCCCTTGGCATTGAAGCTGAAGCTGCCGTAATACTTATCCCCTGCAGGATTCTTAAGGGCTACACCGAAGCTACTGCCGCTGTCAATGCTATAGGTAAAAGCCACTTCACCGTAAGCACCTTCACGGCAATGGATCACGGTTTCCTTACCTGCTGTGAAATCATAAGCCATATCGCCCTTTGCGATCACCTGCAGGTTATCGATATAGCCGTGGGAAGTATTCATATCGCCACGGATATACATTTTATCAACTGTAGCGGGGATATTGCTCAAATTATCCTGGCTATTGGTACGAGTCACCTCTACCGTCAGCAATGTGACACGGATGTAACCATCACTTAGCTTTTCGGTGGTAATGCCCGCATAATCGTTGGCTTCGCCATTGGTATCAAATTTGAAGTTTCCGTAGAATTTGCTCCAATCGGGAGATACCAGGTTCATCCAAAAGTGTTCACCGCTACCGATCTTGTAATCAAAGATTACGGCCTCATAGTCTTTCGCTTCGAAATTGAATTGCTTATCCAAGCCTGCCTGCAATTCTTCACCACGGATCACATCCTGCACAGAGTCATCTCCTCCGTTTCCAGTCAGACAGCGAATGTTGTCAATGGTAGCATTGGCATCGGACCAGTCGCCACGGACAAACAGCTGTGCAATGGTTTCCGGTGCGTTATCGGCATTGCTGGCGTTGTTGGTTACGGTAATCTTTGCCAGTTCCATGGTTACACGGATATAACCATTGCTGAGTTTTTCAAAGGTCACACCATCATAGCTGCCCACGACACCGTTGGCATCCACCTTGATATAACCGTAATACTTTGCCCAGTCTGCCCGCAGCAGCGCCACATACATCTTGGTGCCGCTGGTGAACTTGTAGTCAAAGGTCACGATATCGTATGCGCCTTCGGTCAGATAAATGGACTGGTTGACACCTGCTGTCACATTGGCGCCGGGGGTCACGATCTCTGTATAACCGGAATCGCCGTCCTCCTGGCTCTCATCCACCATCAAGCAGCGGATATTATCAACACTGCCTGCGGCGCTGCTGATATCGCCACGGACATACAAGATACCCACCGTTTCGGGAGCATTGTTACGATTATTCTGCCAGTTGGTAATGCCCAAATCAGCCAGTTTCAGGGTTACACGAATGTAGCCATTGGACAGTTTTTCAGCGCTGACACCGTCATAATCCTGAACCAAGCCATTGGCATTGAACTTGAAGTAGCCGTAGAACTTTGCCCAATCGGCAGCCAGCAGGCATGCCTGCATTTCGCCGCCGTTGGTAATCTTATAGTCAAAGGTCACAACATCGTATGCGCCTGCTTCAAAGTTGACAGTGATACCCTTGTTGGCTTCAAAACTGCCGCCGGGGGTAACGATCTCCGTATAACCGGAATCGCCGCCTTCCTCCTCATCTCCGCCTGCATCCGCTGTCATACAACGAATATTGTCAATGACACCGTTGGCATCGGACCAATCACCACGGAGGAAGAATGTGGAAACAGTTGCAGGTGCATTATCTGTATTCCATACATGGTTCGTTCTGTTAATCAGAGCAAGATCCATTGTCACTCGGATATATCCATTATCCAGCACCTCGGAGGAAATGCCCTGATAGGTTTCCGCCACACCATTGCCGTCCAGCTTAAACAAACCATAGAATTTGGACACGGTGGAATCACCGATGCAGAACCACAGTTTTGTGCCGCCGGTAAACTTATAATCGAAGGTTACGGTATCGTAGGTGCCTTCTACCAGAGGAATGCTCATGGTTGTGCCGGCAGTAAAGCTTGCGCCGGGGTTCACAATGACACCGCTCTGGTCGTCACCGCCGTCCTCGCCGCCTCCCTGGGAAACGGTGTATTGGATATTGTCCACATAGCCCTCTGCGTCAGACCAAGCACCACGGATGAACAGAGAATCGATCACATTGATGGGATTGCCTGTCAGCTGGGTAAGTTTGGGGATATCCAGGGTTACACGAATATAGCCATCGGTCAGCTTCTCGGTGGTCACACCGGCATAGCTGCCCTGTACGCCATCTCGATTGAAGTAGAAATAACCGTAGAAGTTATTCCAATCGCAAAGCATTGCCAAAGCGATCTTCTGACCGTCTGTAATGCGATATTCGAAGCTTACGGTTTCCAGCGCCTCCTGGGTATTCAGGGAGAACTGGGCATTTGCGCCCGCCATAAAGGCCTCGCCACGAATCACCTCTTCTCTGAGGATGTTCTCCACCTGCCAGCCGAGCATAGTCTCGTTGGCCTTGACCATGTCACGAACAGCCTGCAGCTGGTTCTTGGTGTAGGACTTATAGGTTCCGTTGACGGACTCTACCATTTCTCGCAAGGTAACGCTATACTGAGAGCTTTCGATCACAGTACCGTCAGAAAGCTTGATCCAGACAGATGCGTGAACAGGGGTCTGGCCAAAGTTCTCCACATCAAAGTTCTTGATCCGCAGAGTTATCTCGTCACCGGATACGAACTGGTCAGCAGTTCTGCTTCTGGTGATGGGTGCATAGCCGTCCAGCCACAGCTTGTAGCCGTAGGCATTGTTCTCATCCAGCATAGAGCGCACCATCTCGTCACCGCAGAATACGGCCTTATAGCCAACACCGGTCACGGAAGGTGCCAAGGACTGCTTGGTAATACCCACATAGAAGCGGTGAAAAGTATAACCCTTCTGGGTAGGAATGGAAATATAACGCTTTACAGAGCCATTCTTGTAGCTGCGGAAATGTGCCACAGGAACAACTGCATCACCGTTACCATCTACTGCGGTAAAGTAACCCATCTTATCACAGGTGTACTTGTCGGTGGTAGCATCAATGGCATAAACCGCATAGCCGTTAGTCTCGATGGTACCGCTTAGGTCATGACCGTTCAGATCCACATACAGATCCTCGGTCAAGGACAGATTCACGGTCTCGTCCTGTTCCAGAACCCAGTAGGGATCCTGGTCATTGGTAAACAAAGCATCCTCCATGAAGCTGACAATGTGGCTGGTCAGCACATCGTAGCCGGACTTGTTGGGGTGGACACCGTCATAGGTGTGGATACCGGCCGTTGCATCGAACTCGGCATTAAAGGCCGCATTATCCACCAGATCCAGGCAGTGAACATTCCACTTGGCACAAGCCTGCCGTGCCAAAGGCGCAAAGTCATTGGAGAAAGCATTGGAAGGATATCCGGATTGTACGCAAACGTAGTTCAAAATATAGAACACTTCTGCGTCCGGATAGGTGGTCTGAATGGTAGCAAACAGATGCTCCAAAGCGCCAATGGCGGTTTCGGTATTGAACTGGGTGGTACCCTCTGCAGACACGCTGCCCAGAGCAATATTTCTCCACACATCGTTCACACCGCCGTTGAGCATCACAAAGTCCACCTCGGTTCCTGTTGGCACCCTGCTCAGCTGGGAGAAAATATCGTTCTTAGCCAGAGTTGCGCCGCTGACGGAAACATTACAGCCATTAACACCGTAATGCTCTGCCATCTCGCCTGCCCAGCCCTTAAAGCCAATGGCCTCAGAGATAGAGTCACCCAGGTACAGACCGTTGAGTCCGGAAACCATGGAGTCATACTGGACATTTTCGTACATGGACAGATTATCGATCACAATGCAGCGACCAACCTCCGCCGTATCAAAACTGAAGGAGAATTTAATGTAACAAACATCTGCCAGATCCGCAGCGGTCTTGCCACTAGCCAGGCCAAACAGAGAGTTGACCTCAAAGGTCTGCCAACCGGTATCCTTCAAAATGTAGCTGTCAGAGGAGATCAGCTTCATATTGCTGTCATACAGATCCACATTGGCTGCCTTTTGGTTCTTTTGCAGAATGTCAAACTGCAGGGTGCTGTCGGTCAGGTCAATGGCCTTGGGCAGCTTGAAGGTAGCCGTTGCCCATGCGGTCTTGTCGTCTGCCGCATACAGGCGCAGGGCATACTTACTGTCCTTGCCCTTCAGGAAGGAGGTGTTCTTCAGATTGTAGCCGAAGCCCTCATTGCCAAAGGTGCCTTCCACGAAGCTTGCACCGTACAGCAGATCAGAAGCCGCCTCAGTTTCCTCGGTGGCATTGTTCTTCACATCCACCACACGGAAATTATCCACATAAACAGTCTGGGTCTTGCCCTTGTTCTTTGCAAAATCAAAGGTAAAGCCAACCAAGGATACATCCTGCAAGGTCTTACCGTATGCCAGCAGCTGGCTGACTGCATCCGCACCGATGGTCACGGTATACCAGCCATCGCCTGCGTCACACTCGGTCCAGATCACGCTGTTTCCGGTCAAGGATTGCCAGCTGTTATCATACAGCTGCACACCGATCCGCTGTGCGCCGCCTTCAAACTTCACATCAAAGGCAATGCCCTTATCTGTCAAGTCAAAACGCTCCATTTGAGACAGGTTTAGCAACATGGAAGCATTTTCCGTCTGTGCGCTGCTGGCAGTAAATTTCCAGGAACGAATACTGTCATTGCCATTGGTTTCGGTGCTGTTGTTATCAAAGCTCAGATTGCCTGTGCCGGACCAGTTGGTTGCGGCCTGGGCATAGGCCAAACGGTCAGAATTCTGCTCTGTTTGCTCAGTGCCACCACACAGCGAAAGCAGCGCCGGGGCAAGCTCCCGCATAACCAGCTCATAGCCCAGATCATTGCCATGAACACCGTCGTAGGTGTGCACGCCGTCCAGGGCAGAGAACTTTGCGTTGAAGCCGTCATTGTTCACCAGATCCACATAGGGAACATCCCATTTTTCGCAAAGTGCCTTTGCCAAGGGGGCGAACTCGTCACGGAAACGAACGCCGTCCCAATCGCTGTTATAGCAGATATAGTTGATCACAAACAGGATCTGCGCATTGGGGTAATTGGTACGCAGGTAGCAGAACATCTGCTCCATAGAACCTGCGGTGGTATTGGTATCAAAGCTGTTCACCGTGGCATTGGAAACAGAAATATTGCTGACGCTGCCCAGGTTGGCATTGCTCCAAATATCATTGACACCGCCGTTGAGTACGATGAAATCCACATCCGCATTGGGAATCTTGGATACCTGCTGGTAAATTCTGTCTCTACCGGTAATATTGGCATAGCTGGTACCACCCACACCAATATTGTAGCGGTTGATCAGATAATGCTCCTCCAACTCACCGGACCAACCCTTGTAGCCGTAGGAATTGGTGATGGAGTCACCAATGAATACAATATTCTTATTCTGCAATGCGGTATAGTGAACATCAATATTCTCAATACGCACATTATCAATATAGAATGCACGGTCTGCACGGCTGGTTTCGTCCAGGAATCTTGCGGTAATTGCAATATAACGCACATCGGACAGATTCATGCCGGATGTCATTCCCTGCAGGATCGCAGGACGGATCTGCGCCCACTGATCGGGTGTTGTCAGACTCACATTGTAGCTGATTTGCTGATTTTTGCTGTTGTACAGGGTCACAATGAAGCTACTGCTGCCCCGATATGCCAGCATATCAAACACCAGGTTCTTATGGGTCAGATCATAGGACTTGCCCAGATCGTATTTCACACGGAAGGTGTCCGTTGCGCCGGAAGCTGCATAGAACTTATGGCTACCGGTACTTTGCTCACCGTAAATCACCTTGGTATTATTATGCTCATAGGCATAGGTCTTGCCGTCAGCGGTGTTTTCCACCACCGTGGCATTGGTAAGCAGGTCAGAAGCAGCTTCGGTAGCGGCTGTACCGACCTTGTGTTCTACCATGTGCATATTGTCAATGTAGATATTATGTGCCTGTCCCTTGGGGAAATAGAAGCTCAGGTACAGATACTTCACATCATTCAGGCCCTTGCCATCCAGCAAATAAGCCTTCAGAATGGAATTATCTACGGTGACGGTCTGCCAACCGTCACCTGTGAAGTTGATCTGATATTCCTTATAATTGGTATAATCGTGCAAGTACTCGCCATTGGAATTCATAGGCACGATGCCCACATAATAGCTGGTCAGATCTGCTGCAGGATCTGTCTTGATATCAAACACCAGATCCTTGTTGGTCATATCATAACTTTTGTTCAGATTTAATTGCAAGCGAGAATAACTGTTAACGCTCTGTGCAGTGGAAGAAAACCTCCACGAACGCAAACTGTTTTCACCGTTTGTCACAGTACTGTTGCTATCATAACTGAACTGACCGGAACCACTCCAATTCCATGCGCTGGAAGAAAATGTTGCACCGGCCAGCAAGTCAGACGCTTGCTCAGTCTGCTCTGTTATCCCTGCAGCGGCAACTTGCTGAACGGGCGGGATAAATCCAGCAACCATTACAAGTGCCAATACAAGCGACAACAGCTTTTTAAAGGTATTTTTCATATTGTTGCCTCCTTAATTTGAGGTCGTAAGGCGACCATAAACTGCGAAGAAACGGGATCACTCCACAATGAACTGTACATTATCCACCATTGCCAATTTTCGTCAGACAACGAATGTTATCAATGGTGCCGTTTGCATCGGACCAGTCGCCACGGACATACAGCTGTGCAATGGTATCCGGCGCATTGTCTGCATTGTAAGCATTGTTTGTAACCGTAATTTTGGCAAGTTCCATGGTTACCCGAATATATCCGTTATCCAGCTTTTCAAAAGTAACGCCATCATAGCTACCGGACACTCCATCAGCATCCAGTTTGATATATCCATAATACTTCGCCCAGTCTGCCTGCAGCAAAGCCACAAACATCTTGGTACCGCTAGAGAACTTATAGTCGAAGGTAACCATATCATATGCACCCTCGGTTAGATATATAGACTGATTTGTACCCGATGTAAACGCAGCACCGGGGGTAACAATTTCCGTATAGCCGGAATCTTCGTACTCATCATCCACATAATTACCGGTAATGCAGCGGATATTGTCAACACTGCCTGCGGCACTGCTGATATTGCCGCGTACATACAGAATACCAACCGTTTCGGGAGCATTGTCACGATTATCCTGCCAGTTGGTAACGCCCAAATCAGCCAGTTTCAGGGTTACACGAATGTAGCCATTGGACAGTTTTTCGGTGCTGACACCCTCATAATCCTGAACCAGACCATTGGTGTTGAACTTAAAATAACCATAGTATTTTGCCCAATCGGAGGAAAGCAGACATACCTGCATTTCACCGCCGTTGGTAATCTGATAGTCAAAGGTCACAACATCGTATGCACCTGCTTCAAAGTTGACAGTGATGCCCTCATTTGCAGCAAAGCTTCCACCGGGTGTTACGATTTCAGTATAGTTCTCATCGTTTCCGCCTTCATCGCCGCCGGCTTCACCGTTCCAGCAGCGGAGATTAGAAATTGCACCGCTGGCAGTGGTCCAGTCGCCACGAATAAAGAGCATTCCAATCGTATCGGGGACATTATCCCGATTGCCGGCATTGTTGGTTACCTGTACCTTGGAAAGATCCAGAGTGACACGCATCTTGCCGTTAGACAGTTTCTCTACCGAGATGCCCGCATAATCCTGGATTGTACCATTGGCGTTCACCTTGAACAGACCATAGAACTTGCTCCAGTCAGACTTGAGCAGACCAAATGCCATCTCTCCACCAGAGGTAAACTCGTAATCAAAGCTGGCAAAGTCATAGGTACCTTCCTCAAAATTAATCTGAGCATTCACCCCTGCTGCAAAGTCGATACCGGGACCAGGAACCTCGACTGCACCGTTGACGCGGATATCCCGGATTTCACCGGCTGCATTGCCCCAGTCACCACGGATAAACAGCATAGTGATCAGCTTGGAGGGTGCGCCTGTAACGGCTGTTATATTTTCCACATCCACAGTGACCCGTACATAGCCGTCAGAAAGTACTTCTGTGGTCACACCATCATAAGCGCCAACGGTACCGGTGGCATTGAACTGGAAGTAGCCGTAATAGGAACTCCAATCCGGCAGCAATGCCAGATAGAAGTTATCACCGGAGGTGATCTTGTACTCAAAGCTCATTTTGGTAACAGGCTGGGTATGATTCAGATTAAATGTGGCATTCTCTCCGGCTGCAAATGCGCCGCCCTCGAAAACCTCGATGGGCTTTTCAGGCTCAAAGCCTTCGATGATCTCAGGCTCGGGGATGGATTCCATCCACTGGGGCAGGAATTCCATGATCAGCTCATAACCTGCTACATTGGAATGAACCGTATCGGTAGTATGTGCACCGGAGTTGCTGTTGAACAACTGGATAAAGGGCTCCGTTTCCGGCAAGCTCAGACAGGATACGCCCCACTTTTCGCAAACCGCTTTTGCCAGAGGAATAAATTCATTCAACCATTTATCGCTGCGCTGATAGGTAATGATATAACCGATCTTCGCTGTGGGGAAGCGACGCTTCAGCATACTCAGCAGCTGCTCAAAACCGCCAATGGCTGTGCTGTCATCAAAGGAGGAAGGTGCTGCGGTAACAGGCAGATCGCTAACGGTACCAAAGCTGCTTGCGCCCAAGTACATATCGTTACAGCCGCCGTCCAACAGGATATAGTCAAATTCTGCATCCTCCGGAACATTCTTCAGCTGTTCCTTGATCTGATAGCCAATATTGGAGAATGTAGTGCCACCCACGGAAACATTGGTGCGGTCCACACCGTAGCGCTCCTCCAGCAGGCCGGCCCAACCCTTAAAGGGTTTGGAAATAGAGATAGAGTCACCCACATACAGAGCAGATGCGCCCTTCAAGGCAGTATCTACGGTTTCATAGGGGGTGATGGTCAGATTATCCAGGTAGATCTCACGATCCATAGAGGTATCCGCATCAAAGAAGAAGGTAAATGTGATATACTTCACATCTGCCAAGCTTTGGCCCTCTTCCAAATACTTATACAAATCTACCTCAATGTGGTTCCAATCCAGCCAGTAAATATTATCCATGTACACATTGTCCACAGTATTGCCCTGGCTGTTCTGCAAGGAAACTTCCATGGTCACCAGGCTGGACACACCATAACGATGAATATCCAGGGACAATGCCTGCTGGGTCAGATCATAAGACTTAGGCAGTGCATAGCGGACGGTTTTCTTCTCTGCCACACCTGCTTTGGCGGTAAATTTATGAGAATACAGGCTTGTGATACCTGCCACCTTTTCGGTGGTGATCTCCGGAGTGATGGTAGAGTGTTCTGCTACCACGGTGGACAGGGCAAACAGGTCGTTAGCCTTTTCTGTTTCCTCGGTTACGGAAACAGCTTCCCACTTCAGGTTATCCACATAGGCGGTATAGCCACCGGGAATTTCAACAGCCACACGGATCATTTCTGCCGGATTGGTATTTGCAGCATCCACCTCAAAACCCAAATCAGAGGCAGCTGCCCAACCGTAATACCAGCCGTTACCCATATCTTCCAAGGTGAAGATGCCGGTCAAGCCCTTATTCCAGTTGGAATCGATACCCCGCAAAAACGCCATGGGCCGCTGATCACCAAAGTAGAACCATGCGGTGACTTTGCCATTGATAAAATCAGCAGGCTTGCTGGTGGTGTTCAGATATACACAGCCAACATCACCGGTTCTTGTGGTGATCTTCATGGATTTGCTACTGCCGGGAGCGGTTTTCTCGGTGGAAATAGCATAGCTGGCATTGCTCATGCCGCCATCTACCGCAAGATTTGTCCAATCGTTTTCCGCTGTCTCGGGCTTGGATTCGTCAGCCAGAATCCATGCAATGTTCCAATCTCTCAGGAAAGGAAGATTAGCATTCACCATTTCCCTTACCAAAGTCTTTTGGGTTTGGTTATAGCTTGTCCAAGAAGCGTTCACTGCCTCCAATACCTGGCGGAATGTCAGGCTATATTCGCTGCTGGAAATGGTTTCGCCATTTACGGTCATCCAAACAGATGCGTACAGCTTGGTTTGGCTATAGTTGGCTACATCAAAATTCTTCACACGGAGAGTCAGCGCATTTTGGAAGCTAGCGCTGCGGCTGATGGGATTGCCATTTTCCAGCCACAGGTCGTAACCAATCATATCCACCATAGCCAGCACGGTCTCGTCTGCGTAGAACTCTGCCTTGTAACCGATACCGGTCACGCTGGGCGCTAAGCTCTGCTTGGTAATACCCACATAGATTCTATGGAAGGTATAGCCGTTCTGATCTGCCACAGCAACATAACGCTTTGCGTTTTCATCAAGCGTAAAATGATTTGCTACGGCACAGGATACTGTACCGGTGATGCGGCCGCAGTTGGCGGCATCATAAGTATCGTTGGCACTATCCATACCGTATAGCGTGCCGTTGCCGGAAACATTACCGGTGAGGGTCTTACCGTTTAAGTTTAAGTACAGATCGCCATTTAAGGTGATGTCCTCGGTCACGTTCTTTTCAAGAACAATAACACCGCCATCACAATTACGGATTGCAGATTGCACATCTGCGTAGGAGCCCTGCAAGACACCGTTTTTATAAACGGACGCTGCAGGTGTTTCTGCTGCCAGGGCAGATACGGGGATCAAGCCCAGCACCATAACCAGAACCAGCAAAACGGAAACCGCTCTATTTGCATTTCTTAACATAAAGGATTTTCTCCTTTCCAGTTCGCCCTGACACCGAAAACCGATGTCAGGGCATATTGTAGAATCAATTATTAAATGATCTTACAGTTCCAACGTGGCTTTCCACATGGCTGTTGCAGCAATGCGGAATAACACAGATGCAAGACCCATTCGGGTCGCCTTAGCCTCTGCTTTTACCACTTGGACATTACGGATCGTGCCGGTGGCTGTATTCCAGTTGCCGGTGTACAGCAAGCCAATGGTGGACGGTGCATTGTTGGCATCGGGATTGTTATTGGTGCGATCCAGTTCCGCAAGCTTAAGAGTCACACGGAACCAACCATTGCCCAGATCCTCGCAGTAGACACCGTTGTACTCCCCAGCCTTGCCACCGGCATTGAATTCATAATAGCCGTAATACTTGATCCAATCGGGACGCAAGGCTGCTATGTACAAACTGCCATCATTGCTGATTTGGTACTCGAAGGATATTTCGGTGTAAACACCATCCTCCACATAGATCTCCAGGCCATTAGCAATGTCATAGCTAACCGAAGGCACAACGGGGTCTACATAGCTATCAACATAGCTGTCACCGCAGATGGTGCACGTATGGGTAGTATAACCCTGTTCGGTTTCCGTGGGCGGGGTCACAACACTTTCGTAGTTGTGGCTGCATCCCTTAACACCCTGTACATTGCGGATCGTGCCGGTGGCTGTATTCCAGTTGCCGGTGTATAGCAAGCCAATGGTAGACGGTGCATTGTTGGCATCGGGATTGTTATTGGTGCGATCCAGTTCCGCAAGCTTAAGAGTCACACGGAACCAACCATTGCCCAGATCCTCGCAGTAGACACCGTTGTACTCCCCAGC